>JAPXRK010000017.1:0-13368 GCA_033813575.1 Synergistales bacterium | reverse complement strand
GAACGGGACGGGGAGAGGATCGAGGTGGAGGGCATGCATGCCAACTCGGTCCGGGGCCTGGGATCCAACCTCGACCTGGACGATCCGGCAGCTCTCCTCGAGGCCCACAGGCTCTGCAACGAATCGGGCCTCGACGTGGACGGGGTGGGCGCCGCAGTGGGCTGGGCCATCGAGTGTTTCGAGCGGGGGATCCTCGGCCCAGGGGATATGGACGGCCTGGAACTCCGCTGGGGAAGCGGGGATGCGATCCTTGCCCTGATCGGAATGATCGCGGAACGGAAGGGATTCGGCCGGCTTCTCGGTGAAGGCGTTTTCGAGGCGGCGAAGACTGTGGGGCGGGGCAGTGAACAGTACGCCATGCACGTCAAGGGCGTGGGGCTGAACGAGCAGGGGGTCCGGTCACACAAGGCATGGGGCTTCGGCATGGCCGTGAGCGCCAGGGGGGGAGGACACCTCAACGGCTCCCCCCAGACGGAAAATCGCCAGATTCCTCCCTGGACCGGGAAATGGCTCTTCGGAAACGAAGATGCGGGAATTCCCGGTTCCTGCAAGGGAAAGGGAAAACTCGTCGCCTGGTACGAAGTGTACAAGGCCATTGTGGACTCGGTGGGGATGTGCTATTTCACTTCCGGATGGTATGATCCTGCATTGGCGGACATTGGAACCCTGTCCCGGGCCCTGGGGGCCTTCGGCTGCGAAGAGCTCACCCCTGAAGAGATATGGAAAAGGGGGCGATGGATCGTGGAGGCGGAGAAAGCCTTCAATACGGTCCACGCGGGGTTCGGCAGGAAAGATGACATCCTGCCCCTGCGGGTCATGGAGGAACCCCTCACCTTCGGTCCCTATACCGGGGCGGTGATGGACAGGCCGTCCTTTGACGGAATGCTTGACGAATTCTACTGCGAACGGGGATGGGACCTGGAAACGGGCCTCCAGACCCCCGAAGGGCTGATGGAAATCGGCGCTCCGGACATCGCGGAATATCTCCGGAAGGGGAGATGGCCGGAGAAGGTGTAAGATTTCGATGCGAAGGGGCCTCCGGTGGTTCCCTCTCCCGGTTCCTGGCTCTGCCCGGTCAGCCGGGTCCGGCGATAAAAAAATAGCTAGGAGAAAAAAAGAAAATGGCATCCTATGATCCCGAACAGCTCGTGTTTGAACAGGAAGTGGTCAGCTCCATCACGCCGGTTCTCGGCATCGAGGACCGCCCGAAGACCTTTCTCGAAACCCTTTTTTATGCCTGGCAGGTGACCCTGGTCGATTTCACTCCCTTCATCTGGGCAGGAATGTTCGTCACCCTTGCCGGCCTTCCCGAGCACGTGCTGCCCGTCATGATCAGCACGTGCTTCCTCGCCATGGGCGTGGGTACCCTTATCCAGACCACAGTGGGAAACAGGCTTCCCATCGTCCAGGGACCGTCGGCCTCGGTGCTCTCCGCCATGGGGCCCGTGACTGCCATGTACGGCTTTCCCGCCATGTGGGGATCAGTGCTCGTGGGCGGCCTGCTGGAAACCCTGCTTGGGATCTCGAGGGTGCTCGGAAAGATCAGGAAGTTCATCCCTCCCGTAGTGACCGGTTCCGTCGTGGCCACCATCGGCTTTGTCGCCGCCAAGATCTCCCTCACGTGGATCTTCGGCAGCGGCAAGCAGCTTCACCTGATCCTCGCCCTCGCAGCCTTCCTGGTGGCCCTCTTCCTCAAGTTCCGGTGCAGGGGAATCCTGTCCAGGGGATTCATCCTCGTGTCCACCCTCCTCGTCGGCGTGGCGGCGGCGACTTTTCTCGGGGAATACGACTGGGCCAGGGTGGCCGAGGCTCCCTGGTTCGCCATGCCGAAGCTTTTCCCCTTCCGGGGCCTTGACGGCACCGGCAATGCCGTGACCTTTGTCCTGGCGGCCATCATCGGGGGGCTCACGGGGTACATCGGCTCGGTCTTCGAGTCCCTTGGCGACTACGCCGCCACCTGCGCCGTTTCCGGAGAGAAGTACAGGGTGAAGCACATCAACCGGGGGATCGCCGCCGAAGGGGCAGGATGCATCGTCAGCGGCTTCCTGGGCGCTCTGCCTGTCACGAGCTATACCCAGAACATCGGCATCATCGCCGCAACGGGGATCGCCAGCAGGTTTGTCACCCAGGTGGCCGCGGTGATGTTCCTTCTGTACGGCCTGTCGCCGAAACTCGCCGTCATGCTCGCCTCCATCCCCCGGGCCGCCATCGGCGGCGTCTTCGCCATCAGCGCCAGCCTCATCATGTTCTCGGGAGTGGACGTGATCGTGTCGGAGAAACGGAACCTCAAGAACAACCTCGTGGCCGGCACGGCCCTCGGCATGGCCATCATGCTTCCCTTTTACGCGAGCACTGCGGGGGCCAAGTGGGCGGCCACGCTGACCCCCTTCTGGAAGATGTACGTGAACAACAACGTGTTCATTGCCGTTACCGTGGGTGTCCTTATGAACCTGCTGGTCAACCATTTCCTCGCCTCGGGGGATGACGGCCCCGAAATATGAGGTGCGGACACTCTCCGTGAAAGGAGGTGCGTGAAGGCTTTTTTCCCGTGCGGCGGGCAGAAAAGGAAGTACGTTCGGAGGAATACCCAACTTACAGGAGGTGTTTTCGCCAATGGCAAAGAAGGTAGTCTACGGATTGCTCGACAGGCCCCCGTTCCCCATCATGGTCCTCGCGGGCGCCCAGCACGTTCTGACCCTGTTCGGCGCCACAACGCTCGTCCCCCTCATCTTCGGCCCCGCCATGGGGATGGACCAGCTCCAGATCGCGGCCCTGATTTCCTGCGTTTACTTCGGGATGGGTGTGGCAACCCTCATCCAGACCCACCCGAAATTTGGCACCGGGCTCCCCATAGTCCAGGGATCGAGCTTCAGCTTCATCCCCTCGGTGATGACCATCATCGGAGCCTACAAGGCCATGGGACCCGACGTAGTGATGCAGTACATGGGCGGAGGTCTCATCCTGGGCGGCATCATCCTCTCGGTGATCGGCTACACGGGGATCATCGGCTACATCAGGAAGATCATCACGCCCGTGGTCATCGGCCCCGTCATCATGGCCATAGGCTTTTCCCTGGCCCCCACGGCCATCCAGTTCAACGCGGCGAACTACTGGCCCATCTCCCTCATGGTGGTGGCCCTCATCATGATCTTCAGCCTGGTGAGCAAGAACAAGTACGCCAACATCTTCGCCATCCTCTCCTCCATCGTGCTGACCTATCTTGTCTGCCTCGGCCTGAGCAGGGCGGGGATCTTCCCCGCCGGCCACCCGGCCCACGTGGATCTCAGCAAGGTCATCGAAGCTCCCTGGCTGCGCTACAACGTCATCATGCCCTGGGGCGTCCCGAAGTTCAGCATGCTGGCTTTCGGAGCCCTGCTTGCCGGATTCTTCGCCGTCATGATCGAGTCCATCGGGGACTACCATTCCGTATCCTACGCTTCCGGCCTTGATGATCCCGACGAGGCGACCATCAGCCGGGGCATCGGCGCCGAGGGTCTCAACTGCGCCCTGTCCGGCATCTTCGGTTCGGTGGGAACCACCTCCTATACGGAGAACATCGGTCTCATCGGCCTTACCGGTGTGGCTTCCCGCTGGGTGGTGCGGACCGGCGCCGTCATCCTCATCCTCATGAGCTTCGTCACGAAGCTCGGAGCCCTGGTGGCCACCATGCCGTCGCCGGTCATCGGCGGCGCCTACATCGCCCTCTTCGGCACCATCGGAGCCCTGGGAATCCAGGTGCTCATGAGGGCCGACATGGGAAGCCAGCGGAACGTGCTCATCGTCGGCTTCGCCTTCCTCATGGCCATGGGCCTTCCCGGATGGATAGAGCAGAACCAGGCTTTCTTCATGAATCCCGAGTACAACCCCTTCCTGCAGACGATCGGCGGCATGGTCTGGGCCATCCTGAAGACCCCCATGGCCGTGGCGGGAATCTGCGCGGCCGTATGCGACTCCCTTATCCCCGGAACGGACGAGGAACGGGGCATCGGCGTCAGGATGAAGTAGGAATTTTTCCGGAACGGAAAAACAGGCCGGCCTCCCATTCGAAGGGGAGGCCGGCCTGCTGTTTGTTCGGCACGGAGGATTATTTCTTGTATTCCGAGGTGAGTTTCTGGACTTCCTTGATCAGTTCCTCTCCGATGTCCTTGGCGAACTGGTCGTAGATGGGCTGGCAGGCCTGTTGGAAGGCAGCCTTCTGCTCGGGGGTGAGGATGGTCACGTCCATCTTCTCCTTCAGCTTTTCCAGGTACTCGGCGTTCATCTTCCGGTTGATCTCCCGGTTGTGGACCTTCGCCAGGTCGGCGGCGCTCTGGACGACTTTCTTCATGTCGTCGGGCAGCTTGTCCCAGAAGATCTTCGAGATGAGGAGCACGAAGGGGGAATAGACGTGTCCCGTGTCGGTGGCGAACTTCTGGACCTCGAAGAAGTTCTGCAGGAAGATGGTGCCCCAGGGATTCTCCTGCCCGTCCACAACCTTCTGCTGCATGGCGGAGAAGAGTTCGCCGAAGGCCATGGGCGTGGGGTTGGCGCCCATGATCTTGAAGGCCGCCAGGTGGATGGGGTTCTCCATGGTACGAATCTTGAGGCCCTTCAGATCCTCGGGGGACTTCACGGAGTGGACGCTGTTGGTGAGCATCCTGAAGCCGTTTTCCCAGTAGGCGAGGCCGATCATTCCCTGGGCGGGGAGCATGTCGAGGAGCTTCTTCCCCACGGGGCCGTCAAGAATGTAGTCGGCCACTTCCTCATTGGCGAAGATGAAGGGAAGGTCGTAAATTTTGTAGGCGTTGACGAAAGCCGTCATGGGAGCGGTGGAGGGGCAGGTCATCTCCTGGGTCCCCATCTTGAGGGCTTCCATCATGGTCCTGTCGTCGCCGAGCTGGCTGGAATGGAAGAGGACGACTTCGATCTTTCCGCCGGAGTTCTTTTCCACGAGCTCCTTGAAAAACTTCAGGGACTGGAACTGGGCCGACTTGTCGTTGAGGCCGATACCGGCGTTGATGGTGAACTCGGCGCCGAAACCGGCGGTGGCCAGGAGGCCGACAAGAATCAATGCCGCGATACCTGTTCTCATTTTCATGAATTTCTCCCCTTTCGTTTTTTTCTGCTAAAAAAAATTCGCTCCGCTGACGCCTTCCTGCGAGTGTTTTCCCTTTCCCAGCCTCCCTTCGTCGGAGGATCTCTCCCGGAATCCCGTTCCTAAGGCAGGACGAGATTGGGGATGAACAGGACGATCTGGGGGAAGAAGATCAGCAGCACCAGCACCGCCGCTTCCGCCACCACGAAGGGGACGATGGACTTCACGAGTTCCTCGAACTTCACCCCCGCGACGCCGGTGGCCACGTAGAGCACCGTTCCCACGGGCGGGGTGATGAGGCCGATCCCCAGGTTGACCGACATGATGACGCCGAAGTACACGGGGTCGACCCCAACCTGCTGCATCACCGGAAGGAGGATGGGCGCAAGGATCAGCATTGCAGGCGTGAGGTCCATGACGAACCCCACGAAGAAGAGAAGGAGGTTGGTCATGAGGAGCACACCCAGCTGGGAATCGGTGATGGACTGGACGGTGGCCGCGAGCTCGAAGGGTACCCGGGCCCTCGTGAGGAGCCATGCGGTGCACATGGCCATGCCGCAGAGGTAGAGGACCGTGGCCGTGGTTTTTCCCGTGGAGAGGAAGATTCCCGGAAGATCCCTGAACGAAATCTCCCTGTAGACGAAGAGGCCGAGGATCATGGCAACGAAGGCGGACACCGCGCCGGCTTCCGTGGCGGTGAAGACGCCGCCCAGGATGCCTCCCACGATGATCACGGGGATGGAAAGGGCCCACCCCGCGCTCATGAGGGTCTGTCCCACCCGCCGGAGGGAGAAGGTCCGGTCCGGGGCCGGCCGGGCGATCCCCTGTTTTTTCGTGATGAAATAGGTGGTCACCATCAGCGCGAGCCCCACGACGATGCCCGGGATGATCCCTCCGAGGAAAATTTTCGCGATGGAGGTGCTGGTGATGATGCCGAAGAGGATGAAGGGGATGCTCGGGGGGATGATGATGCCGATCACCGCAGCGGAGGCGCAGATGGCCGCCGCCAGGGGGCCCGGGAAGCCCTGCTTCTTCATGGGGGGGATGAGGAGACCGCCGATGGCGGCCGTTTCAGCGACGGCGGAGCCGCAGATACCCCCGAAAAACATGCTGCTGAGGACGGACACGTGTCCGAGGCCGCCGGTGATGTGCCCCACCAGCGCGTCGGCGAAGTCCACCAGCCTCCTGGCGATGCCGCCCCGGTTCATGACCTCGCCCACGAACATGAAGAAGGGGATGGCGAGAAGAGGAAAACTGTCCGCTCCCTGGATCACCTTTGCCGGGAGGGCCATCAGGGGAATGTCCATGACCAGGAGCATCACGAGGTTGGCGATGCCGAGGCAGAAAACGATGGGAACGCCGAAGACGGTGAAGAAGAACAGGATGCCGAGAAAGAGCCAGAGCATGGGCCTACCTCCTCTCCGGGGGCGTGGACAGGGCCCTCAGGCGCCCGATCCACCCCAGGATCTTCAGGACGTTCAGAACGGCCATGAGCGCCCCGGTCAGGGGTACCACGCCGTAGACTACTGTCATGGGGATGTCCAGGGCGGGGGAGAGGTTCGTGGCGGAGACGGCGACGTCCCACCCGTACCAGGCGATGACGAAGATGACGACCCCGATGCAGATCTCACTGAGAAGGCGGATCACCGTCCGGGTCTTTTCGTTCCGGATCCTGTCCACCACGAAGTCGAGGCCGATGTGTTCGTTCAGCCCGTAGGCATAGGCCGCACCCAGGAAGGTAACCCAGATGAAGAGGAACCGGGAGAGCTCGTCGGACCACCCCAGGGAGCTGTTCAGGCAGTAGCGGGTGAAGACGCTCACCCCCACGATGACGAAGAGGGCCACCGTCATCAGGGTAAGTGCCCCCTTGTACAGCGAGATCCCGATGTCGAGAATCCGCCTCATGAAGAGGGACCCCCTTCGGGTCCATGGATGGGAAGGAGATCCCCCCCGTTCTGGAGGACGATGACCTTCGCTTCGGGACCGGTCATGGAGAAGGCGAGGTCCACGGCTTCCTGCGGGGTTGCGGCGAAGGCGAAGCCCAGCTTCCTGGAGGTCTCGGCGCCGATGCAGGGGCAGACCATGATGCCCCTTCCCTTGTCCCGGATGATCCTGCCAACGTGGACGATGTGAGCGGCCAGGGTGAGGTCTTCGATCTCCCCCCGGTCCACCATAGTCTTCGCCTCTGCGAAAGGAAGGTACCCGATGTCCGTCAGTTCGGGGTGGCCCTGGGCCACCCCCTCGGGGCAGGGGGTCACCGTCACGAGGACGCCGCCCTTCTTCAGGGGCAGGTCGCCCGCGTAGATGCCCTTGGCGGCCTGCCAAAGCTCGCTGTCCGCAGGGAAGGTGTCGGTGATCACGATGTCGGCGTACTCGGGGAAGGGAACGCCGAAGATCTCCCGGGACGCCTCGCAGCCGGCGGCATGGGCCTTTTCCGGGTCGCCGCAGACGCAGCGGTAGATCCGCTCCTCCCGGTCGAGGACCACGTTCACGATGAAGGAGAGTCCCGCCTTTTTCGCCACGGCGTTCATCTCCCGGCGGACGGGGTTGTCGATGGTGCCCATGATGTCTTCCCCTTCGTAGAGGGCGCTCACCCAGTGGGTCTGGCCCGTGGTGACCACCCCGGAAACGCCGGGCTGGACCATCTTCGCCCCGCCGGAGAAGCCCGCCACCCTGTGGGGGGTGATGTGCCCCAGGGCCACCACGTGGTCGAATTCGAGCAGCAGCTTGTTGACCCACACTTCCGTGCCGTGTTCCGTGGTCCCCAGGTTCGCCAGGCCGTTTACGTCGTGGGCGTCATGCTGGTAGACCCGGATCCTCTCCAGGAGGTCCTTTCCTACCTTGGCCTCCACTTCGGCGCCCGTCATGGGCCGGTGGGTTCCGAGGGCGATGAGAACCGCCGTGTCCTGCAGGGCTACCCCGCCCGCTCCCAGTTCCTCGAGAACCAGGGGGAGCAGCTGGGCCGTGGGGGTGTTCCGGGTGTTGTCATCGATCAGGATAAGGGCCGAATCTCCCTTTTTCACCATCTCCCGCAGTCTCGGAGATCCAATGGGTTCTCCGAGGGCCCGCTTCACTTCGTCCAGGTCGTTCCCGGAGGCAAGGGCAGCCGTCCGGGGAGCGAGCACCGCCAGGAGATTTCCGTCGGGAATGACCGCGTCTCCGAATCCTTCATAGGGGAAAGTGATCCGTGCCATGGTTTTACCTCCTCAGTTTATTTATGCTTTTTCGGGGGGAGTGAGGCCGAATTCCGTGGCGAAGTCCTTCAGCATCCTGAAGGTGGCATCGTCCAGGGGCACTCCCGTCTCGAGGGCCTCCTTCCTGCGGAGGGACTCCTTTTCACCGTGGACGTACACCCGCTCGTTCCCCTCGGAAGGAGCGGATGAGCGGAGAGCGGACAGCATTTCCCCGACCCGTCTGCGGATGTCCTTTTCATCGCCGAAGAGGTCGAGCCTCGTGGCGGAGAAGAAATGCCCCACGTTGGCGTCCATGGTCTGGAAGACGTCCCGGGTCCAGGGTCCGCCCGCCAGGGGGCCGCAGAGCATGTCCACCAAAACGGCGAGGCCGTATCCCTTGTGCCCTCCCATAAGCTCGGTCGCTCCCCCGAGAAAGAGGAGACCTCCCCATTTTCCCGTGGGATCGGCGAGAATGGAAGTGGCCTCGGACGGGTCGGTCACGGTTTCGCCTGACTCGCCGACGAACCAGCCCTCGGGCATCTCGAGCCCCCGGCGCTTGTAGACGCCGAGCTTCCCCCGGGGGGCCGTGGTTGTGGCCATGTCGAGGAGCCAGGGAAGTTCGCCGTCGGACGGTATGCCGACGGCGATGGGGTTGGTGCCGAGGAGGCGCTCTTTCCCCAGGGTGGGGACGGCGCACCGGATGGTGTTGGTGAAGGCGCTGCCCAGAAGGCCTTCCTTCACCGCCATCTCGGCCCACAGCCCCGCCATGCCGAAGTGGTTGGAGTTCCGCACCGAGGCGTAGCACGTTCCATGGGCTTTAGCCTTTTCGATCGCCCGCTTCATGGTGAACTCGGAAATGTGGGCTCCCACGCCGTAATGTCCGTCCACCACGAGGGAAATGGGTGTTTCGTGGACGATTTCCGGGTCCGCCTGGGGTTTGACGTGGCCCCCTTCGAGCTCGTTCCGGTACACCTTCAGCCTGGTGACCCCGTGGGAGGAGACCCCCCTGGCGTCGGCTTCTGCAAGCACCGCGGCCGTGATGCGGGCCTTGTGGGCGGGGTAGCCCAGTTTTTCAAGGATTGACGTAGAGAGCTCAACGAGCGCTTCATGCCGTATTCGTTCGAAAGCCAAAAGAAATCCCTTCCTTCCGCGTATTTTCCGGAAACCCCCTCAGGAGGAATCCGGGGAATGACTTCATAGGTAAACACCGGATTGCCCGTGTTTCTTCAGATTATACTGCCTATTGAACTTTTTGCCCCGTGCCGCCACGGGAGGTTCAGGCCGGGATTCTCGCCCGGGGCTGCCTCCCCGGTTCCGGGAAGGGCCTGTTCAGCCCTCTGCCGGCAGTTTTGCCGCTGGGGGCGAGGGGGGGGGAGTCAGTCCCGTGACGGCGAGGATTTCCTTTTCATCCAGCGTTTCCCTGGAGACAAGGGCATCCGCCAGGGCGTCCAGCTCCCTCCTGTGCAGCGTCAGCAACCTTTTCGCTTCTTCAAGGCTTTCCCTGATGATCCTGAAGACCTCTTCGTCAATGATTTTTCCGGTTTCTTCGCTGAAGGGTTTCGTTCCCCCGAATCCCCCCTGGGTACCGAGGTAGGGATTCTCCCGGGGTGCGAGCTGCACCATGCCGAGCCGTTCGCTCATGCCCCACCGGGTGACCATCCTCCAGGCAAGTCCCGTTGCCTGCTCGATGTCGCTTTCCGCTCCCGTGGTCTTTGTTCCGTAGACGACCTCTTCCGCCGCCCTGCCTCCGAGTATGCCGATGATCCGTGCCCGGAGATAGGATTCCGGGTAGCTGTACCGGTCGGAGACGGGGCGCTGGTATGTGACTCCCAGGGCCTGGCCCCGGGGCATGATCGTCACCCTGTGAACGGGATCGGCGCCGGGGACGGTGAGGCCGAGGATCGCGTGTCCCCCTTCATGGTACGCCACCCGCTCCCTGTCCTCCCTGCTCAGGAGAAGGGGGCGTTCCGGACCGAGCACGATCTTCTCGAGGGCATCCAGGAAATCCTTGGCCGTTACGCTGTCCTGCCCCCGCCTGGCGGCGAGGAGGGCACCCTCGTTGACGAGGTTTTTCAGGTCGGCCCCGGAAAAGCCGGGCGTTGTGGCGGCAATCTCGCCTAAGCTGGTTTCTTCGGACAGGGGGACGTTCCTGGTGTGCACCTTCAGGATGGCCTCCCGCCCCGTCCTGTCGGGAAGATTGACCACGACCCGCCGGTCGAACCGCCCCGGTCTCAGCAGGGCCTTGTCGAGCACATCGGGCTGGTTGGTGGCCGCGAGGACGATTACCCCGGTCCTGCTTGAGAAACCGTCCATCTCGGTCAGGATCTGGTTCAGGGTCTGTTCCTGCTCGCTCGAGCCCCCGATGCTCACCTGGCCCCTGGCACGGCCGATGGCGTCCAGCTCGTCGATGAAGATGATGGCGGGGGCGTTTTCCCGCGCCTGGCTGAAAAGGTCCCGCACCCTTGCCGCGCCCACGCCGACGATCATTTCCACGAATTCTGCGGCGCTCATGGAAAAAAAGGGAACCCCGGCCTCGCCGGCCACCGCTTTCGCCAGGAGGGTTTTTCCCGTTCCCGGCGCTCCCACGAGAAGAATGCCCTTCGGGGCGGTCCCTCCCAGCCTGGTGTATTTTTCGGGATCCTTCAGGAAATCGACGATCTCCACCAGTTCGTTCTCCGCCTCGTCGATGCCTGCCACGTCGTTGAACGTGACCTTCTCTTCCGCCTTCTGGTCGAACCGCCGTGCCTTGCTTTTCCCGAGCCCCATGAGGCCCCCCATGCCGCCCTGGGAGGCGGACCGGCGGAACAGCCAGAAATAGAAGAGGATGAACAGCAATCCGGGGCCGAAACTGTAGAGAAGGGTCTCCAAGGCGCTCCGCTCCTCGTGCATGGGTTTCGCGCTGATTTCCACGCCATGGGAGAGCAGAAACGCCTCCAGACCGCTGTCCACAAACGCCGGGAGGGTGGTGGTGAAGAGTGTGACTGCTTTCGCCCCGCTCACGGAAGGACCGGTTTCCTTACCGGCCCCGGGAAACGTCACGGGATTCCGGAAATCACCCCAGACGATTTCTCCCCTGTTGTAGATGGCGTGGACGTTCCCTTTCGCCGTTTCCTCCCTGAAGAGGGTGTAGGGGATGTTCACCGGCTCCTTGGGCGCCGGTGCCAGGAGAGAGGCCACGAGGTAGTTGACGGCGAGAACGGCGAGAAACCACAGCCAGATCCTGCTCGAGGGGAGGTTCTTCCCGGGCTGCACTCTTGACGGACCGTTCTTCCGCAGGAAAGGCTGAAATCTGCCGCTTTCCCTTGATCTGCCGGTGTGCGGGGTTTTCTTTTCCATGAAAATCCTCCTCGGTGCGGATGATCCCCCTTCCCGGGACCTGCGGCGGGGAAGAGGCGGCGGTTCCTGAAAGAAGCGCCGGTTCTTCTGAAATGGCCGGAATCTATTATACGTCCTTTCCGAGATTTCCCGTCAATCCAGGCGCGGGGGTGATCCCCGTTTCCGGCGGGAGATTCGGGAAAAGAATGCCAAAAGTCCCCGTTTGGTGTATTGTTGGAATGCCGGAAAAAGGTGAAAGGACTGTCGAGGGAGGCATCGAGAGTGAACAGCGATTTTTTCAACCTGTACAGCCATAACTTCATCCGGGTGGCGGCATGCGTTCCTGCCGTCCGGACCGCGGACCCTTCCCGCAATGCGGAGAGGTCCATAGAGCTGCTCCGTGATGCCTCGGACCGCAGGGCGGTGCTCGCCGTTCTGCCGGAACTGGGAATCTCAGCCTACTCCTGCGGGGATCTCTTTTTCCAGGACGCCCTGCGGCAGTCCGCTCTCAAGGGACTCGAAACGGTGCTCGGGGCTTCGGCTTCCATGGACATGGTCATCGCCGCCGGAATCCCGCTGATGATCGGGGACGGGCTCTTCAACTGCGCCGCAGTCCTGTTCAGGGGCCGCATCCTCGGCGTGGCGGTCAAGAGCTTCCTTCCCAACTATCGGGAATTCTACGAGCTGAGGCATTTCAAACCGGCCTCCGCCCTTCCGGCGGACACCTTCGACCTCCTGGGACAGAAGGACATCCCGGTGGGGGCGGATCTCATCTTCGAGGCGGAGGGCATACCCGGCTTCCGGCTTTTCTGCGAAATCTGCGAGGATCTCTGGACTCCCGTTCCCCCGTCCTGCTATGCAGCCCTGTCCGGGGCAACAGTAGTGGCCAACCTGTCCGCCTCGAACGTCACCACGGGAAAGGCCGATTACCGCCGGGCCCTTGTCGCCAACCAGTCGGCCCGGTGCATCGCCGCCTACGTCTACACCGGGGCGGGACCGGGGGAGTCCACCACCGACCTTGCCTGGGACGGCCATGCCCTGGTGGCGGAGAACGGGGAGATCCTGGCGGAATCGGAGCGGTTCTCCCGGGAACCGGCCGTGACCGTGGCCGACATCGACCTTGGCCGCCTTGCCGGCGACCGGATAACCATCACCACCTTCTCAGATGCCGGGGGAAGGACGGCCCGTCCTTCCTTCCGAAGGATCGCCTTTCCTCTCGGCACCCCATCGGGCAGGATCCCCCTGGTCCGGGCCGTGCCCCGCTTTCCCTACGTCCCTTCCGACCCGTCCCTCCGGGAGAAACGTTGCCGGGAGATTTACAGCATCCAGGTCCAGGGGCTCGCCGAACGGATGGAATCGTCGGGGATACGGAACCTCGTCCTGGGGGTGTCGGGGGGCCTCGACTCAACCCAGGCCCTGATCGTCTGCGCCAGGACCATGGACCTCCTGGGGCTGCCGAGGACGAACATAAAGGCCTACGCCCTCCCCGGCTTCGCAACCTCGGAAAAGACCGCCGAAAGCGCGCGGAAACTCATGGAATCCCTGGGGGTGGATGCGGGGGAGATCGACATCCGCCCGGGGTGCATGCAGATGCTGAAGGACATGGGGCACCCCTTCGCGGAAGGGAAACCGGTCTATGACGTGGCTTTCGAGAACGTCCAGGCGGGGCAGAGGACGTCGGTCCTCTTCCGGATCGCCAACGCCCGGAACGCCATGGTGGTGGGCACCGGCGACCTCAGCGAGCTCGCCCTAGGCTGGTGCACCTACGGCGTGGGGGACCACATGTCCCACTACAACGTCAACGCC
>JAPXRK010000016.1:0-13840 GCA_033813575.1 Synergistales bacterium | reverse complement strand
GAGCTGGGCCACTGCCCAGGCCTCTTCGCCCGTTCCGGGGAGGGGAAGGCCCACGGGCCGCAGGGGGCCGAACCGGAGGGTGTCCGTTCCCCGGGACGCCATTACTTCCACGGGAAGACACCCCTCGAACCAGGACGGCGAGTCCTCGAAATCGTGGGGAAGGGTTCTTTCGGCGGAGGTCAGGGCGGAAATGAAGGCCTCGTACTCCTCCCTGGTGAAGGGACAGTTGATGTAATCTTCCTCCTGGCCCCATCTCCCGAGGCGGAAGGCTTTCGTCATGTCGATGGAGTCCGCCTCCACCACAGGGGCAACGGCATCGAAGAAGGAGAGGTACTCTTCCCCGGCCATCTTCCTGATCTCCTCCGCCATGGCGGGTGAGGTCAGGGGACCCGTGGCAAGGATCACCGGCCCTTCGGGAACGGAAAGGCACTCTTCCCTGACGACGGTGACAAGGGGATGGTTCTCCAGGGTCTCCGTCACCAGGCGGGAGAAGATGTCCCTGTCCACGGCAAGGGCCTTGCCTGCGGGCACCCGCGTCTCGTCGGCGCACCTCAGGATGAGGCTGCCGAGGGCGCGGAGCTCTTCCTTCAGAATTCCGGCAGGGCTGGTGGTGGAATCGGCTCCGAAGGAGTTGCTGCAGACCACTTCGGCCAGCCCGTCCGTCCTGTGGGCCGGCGTTGTGGCCTGGGGGCGCATCTCGTAGAGGGTCACCGGGATTCCCCGGGCAGCGAGCATCCAGGCCGCTTCGGACCCGGCAAGCCCCCCGCCGACTATGGAGACGGACCGGTCAGTCATCGTCCCGGCTCTCTCTCGGCGGGACGTACCCGCATTTCGGGCACTCCTCGCCGCCCTTCCGTCCTGTGGTCATCATGGCCGCGCCGCATTCGGGGCAATCTCTGCCCGAGGGGGGGTTCCACGAGACGAAATCGCACTCGGGGTAGCGGGAACAACCATAGAACGGCTTCCCTTTCCTGCTTTTCCGCTTCACCACGTCCCCCGTGCCGCATTTCGGGCAGACGGCGCCCGTCTTGACGAGGACGGGACGGGTAAACCTGCATTCAGGGTATCCGCTGCAGCCGACAAACTCGCCGAAACGTCCGTTCTTCAGCACAAGGGGTTTGCCGCACTCGGGGCAGTCCTCCCCTATGGGTTCCGGGGGCGGGAGCTGCGCCGCCGGTGCGGTCTCGGCCTCGGCCATGGTGACGGTGAAATTTTTCCAGAAATCCCGGAGGACGGCAAGCCAGGGGACCTTCCCCTCCTCCACGTCGTCCAGGCTCTCCTCCATGCGGGCGGTGAAGCCGGTGTCGACGATGGAAGAAAGGCTTTCGCCGTTGAAGTACTTCGTCAGGAATTCGTCCACCGTCTCCCCGAGGGGAGTGGACTGGAGCCGCCGCTCCTCGTTGCGGACCACGTACCCCCGGTCGTAGAGCGTTTCTACGATGGAGGCGTAGGTAGACGGCCGGCCGACGCCCTCGTCCTCGAGGACCTTGATGAGGGTGGCCTCGGAATACCGTGCCGGGGGACGGGTAAATTTCTGCTCCCTGTCCGTTCCCTCCACTGAGAGTACCTCTCCCCGGACTGCGGGCAGGAGGGATTCCCCCTTAAGGTCCAGGGGCCACACGGCGCTCCACCCGGGAAAGAGCAGGGTCTCTCCGAGCTGCCGGAAGCCGGCCCTGCCCGCGGAAGCGGTGAGGGTGGCGTTGGCCACCCGGGCGGGGGTCATCTGGGACGCCACGTAACGCCTCCAGATGAGGGAGTAGAGCTTCATCTGGTCGGGAGTGAGGATCCCCTCCAGGCTTTCGGGGGCAATGGTCACGTCCGTCGGCCGGATGGCTTCATGGGCATCCTGGGACCGGCCCTTGGCGGAATAGACGTTCTCTTGTGCGGGCAGGTAAGGGGGCTCGAAGGAGGAGGCGATGTACGCCCTGCATTTCTCCACGGCCTCGGGGGCGATCCTGAGACTGTCTGTGCGCATGTAAGTTATCAGCCCGGTGGGGCCCCGTCCGGGGATGGAGACTCCCTCGAAGAGTTCCTGGGCTATGCTCATGGTTCTGCGGGGAGAAAGGCTGCACCTTCGGGCGGCCTCCTGCTGGAGGGTACTCGTCTTGAACGGCGCGGGGGCGGCCCTCAGGCTCTCGCGCACCCTGAAATCGGTGACGGAGAGGGGGAAGTTCTCCACCTCGCCGAGAATGGCCTCCACGACCTCTTCGGAATCTATGAGAAGGGATTTGCCCTCTTTCCAGAGGGATTTCCCGTCCAGGCTGTCCGCCCGGAGCGTGTACTTCCTGCCGTCGTCAGCGGCCGCCGATACGGTGACGAGCCAGTAGCCCCGGGGGACAAACTCCCTGATCTCCCGTTCCCTGGCGCAAATAAGGGCCAGGGCCACGGACTGGACCCTTCCGGCGGAGAGCCCCCTCCGGATTTTTTTCCACAGCAGCGGGCTGAGAGTGTACCCCACGAGCCTGTCGAGAATGCGCCTCGCCTGTTGGGCCTCCACTTTGTTCATGTTGACTTCTTCGGGCTTTTTGACCGCTTCCCGAACGGCCCCTGGGGTGATCTCGTAGAAGCGGACCCTGCACGGGGATGAGGGATCTATGCCGAGCAGCTCGCTGAGGTGCCACGCTATGGCCTCCCCTTCCCGGTCGGGGTCCGAGGCGAGAAGGACCCTGGAGGCATTGCGTGCCAGCCCGGTCAGTTCATTCTTCACCTTCGCCTTGCCCTTCACGAGGATATACTCCGGGGCGAAGTCGTTCTCCACGTCGATGGCCAGTCTGCTTTTCGGCAGGTCCCGGATATGGCCCACGCTCGACTTGACAACGTATTTCGGCCCGAGGATCTTGGTGAGGGTCCTGGCTTTCGTGGGGGATTCGACGATGACGAGGGCCTTGCCGGTCCCCGTCTCGGGGAGGGCGGACGAGGCCTTCGGGCGCCCTGCAGTTTTCTTTGGGGAAGCGGGAGATGCTTTTTCCGCAGCCGCGGGAGAAGCAGACTTCCTCCCGGCGGCAGGGGACTTCTTTCTGCCCGGAGCAGCAGTTTTTTTCCCGGCACCGGTAGTTTTCTTCTTCGCACCTGCGGAGGAAGATGCCGTCCCTTTCACAGGGTTTTCCGCCTTCGTCAGTTTCTTTTCAGGTGAGGAAAGGGGCGCAGTTTCCCGGGCCGTCCCTTCTTTTTTCGCTGCTTTCGCCATCGGGGCCTTCTCAGCAGATCCAGCAGCTCGAAGGGTACACCTTCTCCGAGGGGCTGCCGGGAATCTCAAAGGACCGGTCGTCGAGGAGCGCATCCACGATGGCGTCGAACAGGGGGGCCTCCACGGCGGAATTTTTCAGGGCGCCAAGCGACACCGCCTCCTGGATGGCCCTCTCGGTGATCTCGAGGGGAACCTCTTCCGTGGCGATGTAGCGGTATATTCTTCCCTGTGTCTCGGGGGCGAGGTATCTTCGTTCACAGTCGTGGAGAATGCGGCGGACGAGGAGGGAGTCCACCAGCCTGTTTCCGAAGCCTCGGTCGGTTCTGTGTGATTTGGGCACCAGGCTCTTCCTTTCCGTTCCAGTCTTGTCTACCGGGGAACGGCACTCCACCGCCCCGGTCCAGAGGGGAAAACGTGACCTGCCGCGGCCAGAAGGGCCAGGCAGGAAAAAATGTCAGCGGGAGACATTGTACATTCAACGGCGAGGTTGTCAACAGTTCTTTCTCCATATTTTTTTAGAACGGCAAGAATTCTTTGCTCTTTTGCAGTCAATGCCGAAGTTTGTTCCCGTTCCTCTCCCGGAGGGAACAGGCCGAGCTGCCTTCCGAACGCCACTGAGGCGAACTCCGCCACGGAGACAAGGGGCTGGGCCCCGTCAAAGAGCAGCCGGTTCGAACCGGCGCATCCTTCTTCAGAGATTCTTCCCGGCACGGCCCAGACCTCCCTGCCGGCCTCCAGGGCGTGCCGGGCGGTACTCATGGCTCCGCTTTTGAGCGGTGCCTCCACCACCACGAGACGATCCGCCATTCCCGCGATGATCCTGTTCCGCTCCGGGAAACGCCACTGCCTCGGGGGAGCGCCCAGAGGATACTCGGCGATCAGGGCGCCTCGCTCCCGGACAATGCGCCCGAAGAGCCCTTCGTGTCCCCGGGGATAGACCACGTCCACTCCCGTCCCGAGGACCGCCATGGTGGCCCCTCCGCCGTCGAGGCACCCTTCGTGGGCGGCGCCGTCGATGCCTGCGGCACCGCCGCTGATCACAACTCCGCCGGCCCCGGCCACCGCCCGGCCTATTTCCACCGCCGTCCGCCATCCGTAGGAACTGCATTTTCGTGTTCCTACCACGGCCACGGACGGCCCGGCAAGAGGCCATTTCCCCCTGACGTACAGAAGAAGGGGGGCGGAAGGCGTTCCGGCCAGACTCCTGGGATAGTCCCCGGAGTCGAAGGGGATGAGACGCACGCCCGCCCGGCGGGCCCGCTCTTCCTCCCGCTCGGGCCACTCGGTCCCGGCAAGCCGCGCGAGGGTGTTCCGGACCTGTTCGGAATACCCCAGCCGCTCCCACAGCCCGGGCCCTTCCTCAAGGAACGCCTCCGGTGGGAGGTCTTCTTTCCTGAAGGATTCCCAGAGGGCCGGGGGAAACCCTCCCGACGCGGCGAGGAGCAGGAGCACCCTCAGGAGACCGGTCATCTGCCTTCCCCCCCGTCCCGGTAGGCCAGGGCCTCCGCCACGTGGGGGACCTCCACGTCCCCGCTTCCCGCCAGGTCTGCGATGGTCCGGGAAACCTTGAGCACCCGGCTGATGCCCCTGCCTGAGAGGCGGAGGCGCTCCGCCATGGAGGCGAGAAAAGGCCTCACCCCCGGGGAAAGGGAGAGGGCCCGCTTCACGAGGCGTTCGGGCAGCTCGGCGTTGCAGGTGAACCCTGTCCCGGCCCACCGCTTTCTCTGGATCTCCCTGGCCGCCCTCACTCTCGCGGCGATGGCGGCACTCGGTTCGCCTCCCTCCGACTCCACCGCCACCAGCTCTTCCGGGAGCAGCCTTGGAACGGCCATGTGGAGGTCGATCCTGTCGAGGATGGGGCCCGAGATCTTTCGCCTGTACCGTTCCCGCTCCGCCGCAGAGCATGTGCACCGCTCCACGGGGTCGCCGTCCCACCCGCACGGGCAGGGGTTGCACGCGGCCACCAGAAGCACCCTGCAGGGATAGGCCACCGAGCCGGATGCCCTGCTCACGGTGATCCGTCCGTCCTCCAGGGGCTGCCTGAGTGCTTCCAGGAGATCCCTGCGGAATTCGGGAAATTCGTCGAGGAACAATACCCCCCGGTGGGCCAGGCTGACCTCGCCCGGGCGGAGGGTGGCGCCGCCCCCGCAGATGGAGACGATGCTGGCCGTATGGTGGACGGTCCTGAAGGGAGGATGCATCCCCCGGTCGAAGGGAATGCCGAGGGTGCTCCGGACACGGGCGGCCTCGAGGAACTCCTCCCGGGACAGAGGGGGGAGGATTCCCCGGAGGGCCCGGGCAAGAAGGGTCTTGCCGCTGCCGGGAGCCCCGGTGAACAATATGTTGTGATGCCCGGCGGCGGCGATTTCCAGGGCCCGCTTGGCTCCCGACTGGCCCCGGATGTCGGCGAAATCGGGATCGGCGACGGCAGGCTCCTCATCGGGGACCGCGGAGACCACGGGGGGCAGGTCCTTTTCCCCCCGAAGAAAGGCGATCACGTCGCCCAGGCTTTCGGCCGCCCAGGCCTCGCACCCCTCCACCAGGGAAGCTTCGTCAGCGTTGTCTGCGGGCACGAAGAGAGGAATACCCGTATCCCTGGCGAGAATGGCCGCGCCGACGGCCCCCCGGACACCCCTGAGGCGTCCGTCCAGGGCCAGCTCGCCGAGAAATATCGCCCTGGGGACCTCCGGTATGCTTCCCATGGCCCCGGCGATGCCGAGGGCGATGGGAAGGTCCAGGATGGCTCCCTCCTTCGGAAGATCCGCAGGCGCGAGGTTCACCGCAACCCGCCCCCTCACGGAAAGGCCGAGGGAGCGGAGGGCCGCCCTCACCCGTTCCTTCGACTCCCGGACCGCCGTATCCGGAAGCCCGACGATGGATATGGCGAACAGGCCCCCCGTGATTTCCGCCTCCACCTCCACCTTCAGGGCCTCCATGCCTTTCAGGGTGATCCCCCAGACGGGATTCACGTGAGATACGCCCCCGCCGTGACGTCCTCGAACCGTTCCACCGACGCGTCCTTCCCGGGGTGGAGGGTCACCGCGAGAATGTCGATCCTCCACGGCCCGGTCCATCCCCGGGTCTCCACAAACCGCCTTCCGGCCCGCACGAGGCGCCCCAGCTTCCGGGGTCCCACGGACTCCTCACCCCGCTGCATCCATCCTTCGGAGCGGGTCCTGACCTCCACCACCACGAGCTCCCCGCCTGAGAGGGCCACAAGGTCAAGCTCCCCGCCGCGGAAGACCACGTTGCGGTCGAGTATCTTCCACCCCAGGCCGGCCAGGTAGGCAGCGGCGATCTCCTCGCCCCGCCGGCCCCGTTCGAGATGTTCCGCCGTCATGGTTTTTCTCCTTTGTCGAGTTTGTAAATGAAGGAAAGAATCCGGGCTACGGCCTCGTAGAGTTCGGCAGGTATCTCCTCGCCGAGTTCCAGCACCATCAGGGCGCTCACGAGGGCGGCGTCCTCCACCACGGGAACGTCCGCCTCCCCGGCCAGCTCGAGGATTTTCTCCGCCACATATCCCTTCCCCGAGGCTGTCACCCTCGGAGCGGCGTCATGCTTTTCGTCGTACTGGACCGCCGCGGCCTGAAGCCGCTTCTTTCCCTTCCCGTTCATACCGTTATGTCCAGCCCCCTGCCGGGAATCCGGGGCGTTCTCCGCCCCCGGGCCACGGCGATATGCTGGAGCGCCAGGGGGAGGTCGCCGAGCTGTTGCCGCAGAAGATGGCGCCGCATCCTGAGAACCTCGAAAGCCTCGCTCCGCTCCGCCTTCAGGGTAATCCCCAGATTTTTGCCGTCGCTCTCCACGTCTCCCCCGACCGGTCCGATGCGGTCGCCCTCCATCTCGAAGGAAATCGACCAGAAAGATTTTCCCTGCCGCTTCCATGCCCCGGTGGTGATCCGTGCCGTGAGGGCTCCCTCCCCTTCACCGGCAGGAAGAAGGGCGGGCGCGAGGAGGGACGGGTCGATCCCTTCCCGGGAGGGGCGGGACAGCAGGGCATGCCCCCGGAGAAAGGCGGCCCGTTCGTCATCTCCCTCTGTCATCTCCTTCAGGATGGCCAGCGGATTTTCCCCCCTGGCGGCCCGGGTGCGGATTTCATCCCTCACTTTCTTCCACAGGGAGCCCGCCTCTTTTTCGCCGAGGGTGAAATACCATGCGAGGACCTGCACGTTGCCCGCCGTGAGGGGAATCCCCCGAGCCCAGAGTTCCGCGAGGGGAGCTAGCTGGGAGGGCTGGCCGCCCATGCCGGTCCAGGCGCTTCTCAGGGAGGAAAGGGCCTGGCTGTCAAGGGGGAGCCCCCGGGAGAGAAGGGCGGAGGCCACTTCCCGGTCGGCTGCGGGGAGTTTTCCGAGAAGGGCCGCTTCAGCGTCGGAGAGGCGGAGGATGGGAATGTCGCCGGAAGCGTCCCACACACCCCGGAAATGCTGCCCCGGAACGAGGGGAAGGTTGGCCCTGGCAAGAAGGGCCTGCCCTGCCACCCGGACGAGGTAGGCACCCTCCTCCCGGGCTTCCAGGACGAGGCCGTTCACTACCGTTCCGTCGGCGATCCGGGGAAGCTGGCTTCCCGGCTGCCGGGGACTTCCCTCCACCCGTGGCTGGGCCTGCCCCTCGGGAAGGCCGGGGCGGACCGACGGGCCTGAGATGCCGCCGATGCCATAGGGCGTCATGACGGAGCGCTCCAGGTGAAGGAAGCCCTGTGGACCGGCGAGGGGCCGAGGGCCACGAGGGCCTTTCTGTGGGCCGCCGTGGGGTATCCCTTGTGCTGTTTGAAACCGTAGCCCGGAAACAGCCCGTCCAGGATCTCCATGACCCTGTCCCGGAGAACTTTTGCGGCCACGGAAGCGGCGGCGGCCGCAGGGACGAGGCTGTCGGCCTTCGGGAGGGGGAACTGGCGGCAGGTTAGTCCCGGAAGGGGAAAGGTACCGTCAACGATGACCGTGTCGAAGCACGGGGGAAGCTTCTCCACGCTTCGGCCCATGGCCCAGAGGGACGCCCGGAGGATGTTCATTCCGTCGATCCTCGCCGGGGAGGCTGCCTGGGCCCGCCACCGGACATTCAGGGAGAGCATCCGTTCAAAAAGAAATTCCCGCCTGCGGGGGGTGAGTTTCTTTGAATCGGTGAGTCCCAGGGAGAGCAGCTCCTCCTCCTGGGCGGGGGTCAGGACGGTCGCCGCGGCGACCACAGGGCCTGCGAGGGGGCCCCGTCCTGCCTCATCTGCCCCGGCGATTCTCCCCCACCGGCTCAGATCCATGGGGAATCCCCCGGAAGCTCAAGGGTCACCGGGCCGAGCCGCCCGGTGGAAAAGGCCTCCACGAACTTGCGGCCGGCGGAGAGGATATCCACGGCCCCTCCAGAGACAAGGCATCCGAGCCGCCGTCCCAGCGCTTCGAGGATTTCCTCGCCCGGAAGCTCTTCCGGTGCGGGAACGCCCCACTTCTCTTCCACCATGGCCCAGAGGCCCCTCCTCCGGAGCACCGAGATCAGGTCGAGGGAGATGATGTCATATCCGCCGATCACCTCGGACTTGCTGCTTCCGAGCCATGCGAGGCAGCGCTGGACGGCGTCGCCGGAGCGGGGGTCGAGGATGCCCGGCGAATCCACCGCCAGGAACCCCTTTCCCTTGTACCACGAGACGCCCCGGGTGATTCCCGGAATGCCCCCCACCTGGGCGGACGATTTTCCCACGAGAGCGTTCAGGAACATGGATTTTCCCACGTTCGGGATGCCCACCACCGCGAGGCGGACTTCCCTGTGGGAGGGGCCGAAGGGAGCGAGGTCCTTCCGGATCTGGTCCATCGAGGGCTTCAGCAGGTTCACCGCCCAGGCTTTTCTGCCCGAGGAAGCGAACCAGGAGAGCCATTTCGCCGTCCCCTTCTCATCGGCAAGATCCTTTTTCGACAGCACCACGGCCACGGGGCAGATCCGGGACAGCTGTTCAGACAGCGGGGAGGACGTCACGAGGGGAGCCCGGGCGTCCCGGACCTCCAGAATGATATCCAGCTTTTCGGCGAGTTCGGCAAGCTTCCGCTTCCCCTTCGCCATGTGGCCTGGATACCAGACGGTCCGTCCCAATCAGTCCACCATCCCGATCCTGTTCAGGGGCCAGTATCTGAAAAACACCGGGCCCCGGATGTTCTGCTTCGGGACGAATCCCCAGAACCGGCTGTCCTGGGAGTTCGGGCGGTTGTCCCCCATGGCGAAGAAATGCCCCTCGGGAACCTTCACCGGAACCTCCGAAAAAACGGGACCCGGCGTCAGGGAGAAGGAGTCCCGGTTCTTCACGTACTCCTCCCGGAGAGGCTGCCCGTTGACGTAGACCATTCCGCCCCGGATCTCCAGCACGTCGCCGGGAAGGCCGATGATTCTTTTCACGAAATCCCGCTTGGGATCCACGGGGTACTTGAAGACAAATAGCTGCCCGCGCTTCGGCTCGGTGAAGTGATACCAGAATTTCGCCACGAGGACGCGGTCGCCCACCTCGAGGGTGGGGATCATGGACCCGCTGGGGATCCAGAACGCCTGAACAACAAACGTACGGAGCACGAGAGCGAGGACGAGTGCCCACAGCACCGTCTCGATCGTCTCCCTCCACCATGGTTTTGCCGCTGCCGCCATCAGGACAACCTCCGTTTCCGATGTGCGCTCCTGAAAAAAAAGCGGGAACGCCGGTTTCTCTTTATACCCCGAAAGAAGGTGTCTTTCAATCCCGGGGTGGATCATCCCGGTAGGAAACCCTGCAGAAGGGAGTGACCACGATATATTTCAGGGGACGCCTCCGGTCCGGTGACGAACCGGCTTCGATGGTGAACGCCGGAGATATGGTGTTCCACTTCGGCGAGTAGGCGCAGAAGGCCGGAACGCCGCTGCGGTTCGTGAACCAGACCCGTCCCTTTCCGTCAAAGATTTCCTCGGTGCCGTCGGCCCACTGTATCTTCAGCCCTTTCTGGGGCACGGAAGTGGAAAGCCTGAAGACAAAGGACCTGCCCGACAGGAGCGCCTTGTGGAAAACCCGCTGGAGCCACTGGGCGGCGTACTTGCCCTCCCGTACAGCCGTGGTATCGGATGGGGGCCCTGCGAAGGAGGAGACAACGGCGAGCGACATCCCGCCCCCGAGGACGAGGCAAACAGCAAGGACAGCCAGAAGTTCGGCCAGAGAAAAGCCACGGTCCCGAAAAAGGGGAGACCGGAACCGGCCTCCCCTTTTGCTGTCCACCGGGCTTACCTCCCGCCGCGGATCGCCTCCGCCCCGAGAGCCAGGACCTTCATGTTGGCATCCTGGAACTTGGGAGGAGAAAGCTCCTTCACGGCCCGGGAGACCTCTTCAAAGGAGATGCCGCTCATCCCTGCGCCGCACATGGCCCCCATGAGCAGCACGTTGAGGAACAGGAAATTTCCTCCCATGTGCTCCTTCAGCAGCGCGTACCCGTCCAGGGAGTGGACCTCGATCTCCCTGTCCCGGACCAGCTCCGCGAGGGAGACATTTTCCAGGGCTCCCCGGTCGTGGACGTTCACCACGAGGCTTCCCTTCTTTTTCAGGAAATTGAGGTTCCGGACCGCCTCGTTCTGGTCGAAGGCGAGGAGAATGTCCGCCTCTCCCGCCAAGACGAGAGGGCTGCGGTAATTTCCCACCTTGAAGTGGCTGATCACCGACCCTCCCCGCTGGGCCATGCCGTGCACCTCGCTGCCGATGACGGATTCGCCCCGCTCGAGGGCGATCTTTCCGAGGACCTTGCTCGCGAAAAGGATTCCTTGGCCGCCGATGCCCACTATAACGTACTGCATGTTAATCTCCCTCCCCGGAAACTTCACCGATGGCCCCGTGGGGGCAGACGGAAATACAGACCCCGCAGGATACGCAGAACCGATCGTCGATGTAAGCCTTTCCCAGTTTCTCGTCGAAGACGAGACCGGGGCAGTTGAAGAAATTGATGCAGAACTTGCAGCCGATGCATTTTTCCGGGTCAACCTTCACCTGGACCACGGGCTGCTGCGGCCGCAGGAGCATGCAGGGATGCCTGAATATGATCACAGCGGGTTCCGACCGGGACTTGGCGTGCTCCCAGGCTTCCTTCACCGCTTCCTTCCCAGCGGCGACGTCATAGGCTTCGATGGTCCTGACAAAGGACACGCCGCAGCCCCTGCAGACGGCTTCGATATCCACCTTCCTGCCTTCGTCGCCTTTCCTGAGCTTGTCGCCCACAGCCGGGTTCGCCTGGCCGCCCGTCATGGCGGTGGTGCTGTTGTCCAATATGCCCAGGACGATAGCGTGCCTGTTGTAAACCGCGCTCACGAGGCCGGGAATGCCCATGTGGAAGAAGGTGGAATCCCCGATGGTGCTCACGATGGGCCGCTCCGTCCCGGCGGCCTTGTGGGCAAGCCAGAATCCGGAACCCATGGTCACGGAAGCACCCATGTCCATCACGGCGTCCACCGCCTTCTGGTTCACTCCGAGGGTGTAGCAGCCTATGTCCGACGGGTTCACGGCATTGGGAAGGGCCTGCCTGATGGAGAAGTAGCTCGCCCTGTGGGGGCACCCCGGGCAGAGCATGGGCTTCCTCGGAGTGATCTTCAGCCCTTCGAGGGCTTCCCTGAGAAGGGGCGATCCTTCCCCGGCGGGATGGTCCATGCCGAGGATCTTTGCGAGAATGTCCGCGATGACCTCGGGAAGAAGTTCCCCGGCCCCCGGGACGATCCCGTTCCACCGGCCGAGGATGCCCGTCCTGTCGGGAAGCTGCATTTCCATCACGGGGTAGGTTTCCTCGAGGAAGAGCACCTTCGGGTGGCGGGAGATGAAATCGGTCACCATCTTCACCGGCAGAGGGTGGGGCGTCCCGATCTTGAGCACCGACACGTCCTCCCGGCCCCACCCCTTCAGGATGTCGCTGACCACGGAGAAGCACACACCCGAGGCCACGATGCCCAGGACGCTCTTTTTCTTTGAGGGAACTTCGTAGTTGTACTTCCCGAATTCGGCTTCGAAGGCCGCCCGGATCTCCTCCACCTTGGCGTTCAGCCGGGGGTGGTTCACCTTCACGCTGGCGGGAAGGCAGACCCACCGGGAGGGTTCCTTGTCGAACTTCACCTGCCCCTTCGGTGGCCGGAGCTCCCTGAGCTCCACGTCCTGGCGGCAGTGGTCCACCCTCACGCTTGGACGGAGCATGGTGATGATGCCGAAACGTTCTGAAAGATCAAAGGCGTCGAAGACCATCTCCTTCGCCTCTGCGGCGGAACAGGGATCGAAACAGGGGACCTTGGCGAACATGGCGAAATAGCGGCTGTCCTGCTCCGTCTGGGAGCTGTGGGGCCCCGGATCGTCGGCGACCACCAGAAGCATTCCGCCCTTGAGCTGGAAGTGGGCGGCGCTCATGAAGGGATCGGCCGCAACGTTCAGCCCCACCTGCTTCATGACGGCGCAGGAGCGGGCGCCGGTGAAGGAGGCGGCGGCAGCCACCTCGAAGGCCACCTTTTCGTTCACGCCCCACTCGACCGCCATAGGAGAACCAAGTTCGTCGGCGAACTTCGCCACCGCAGGCAGTATTTCAGACGACGGCGTTCCCGGGTAGGCGGACGCCACAAGACACCCCGCTTCAACAATTCCCCTGGCGATTGCCTCGTTTCCCAACAGTATGGCTTTCGTGCTCACTGTACGCGACACCTCCGTCATCCCGCAAGCGCCTCGATCCATCGGCGCAGGGGGTTGTCTCCTCTCAGAAGCCTTCCATTCCGGTCCACGAAGGCATGACGGGTCCATCCCGAGGCGAGGGGCTTGCCGTCGGCGGCCCGTTCAATGCGGCACTCGAAGATTACGGACGATGACTTCACTTCACCGATTTTCGTGAAAATGGTGATTTCATCTTCATACCGGGCAGGATGCTTATAGCGGCAGTGGGATTCCACCACGGGAAGAAAAATGCCCTCTCCCTCCCAGTCGGCGTAGGACTTTCCGTGGGCGCGGCAAAACTCCGTCCGGCCCACTTCGAACCAGTAGAGATAATTGGCGTAATAGGCGACTCCCATCTGGTCGGTATCGCCGTACCGGACCCTCAGGGTGTACGGGTATTCGAAGGACACCGGAATTACCTCCTCTGCGGTGCGGATTTCCGCCTCCCCGGGAAAGGCTGTGGGGAATACTCAGGAGTTAGGGAGGCAAGTGCGGTCTTTTCTGTAATTATATATAAATTCGCACCCGGAGGCAAGAAATTTTTATCATTCCGATGGCGTCAGGGGCACAAAATAATTCTCACCTGCATTTGTTCATGTGGGCGGCCATGAGGCAATCGGACGGCACCACATCGTATCCTTTCCGCTCCAGTTCCGCTGCGAGCTCCTCGTTTTCCGCCCCGGGCTGGAACCAGACCACGGGCTTGCCGGGCAGTTTCTCAAGGCCGTCCGCCACATTCCCCTGCAGTTTCGCCGAAAGGAACAGGGCGACCACGTCCACTCCGTCCCCGAGAGATTCAAGTCCCGCGGCGCAGAGGCGGCCCAGGATCTCCGTCCCGGCGTACCCCGGGTTCACAGGATAGAGGGTGAAGCCCGCCCCGGCTAGATAGTTCATCACCCGAAACACCGGGCGGTCCTCCTTCGGTGACGCTCCCACCACGGCCACCCGGGACGGGGTGCACACGAACCTCTCGAGAATCTCTTCTTTTTTCA
>JAPXRK010000015.1:0-13896 GCA_033813575.1 Synergistales bacterium | reverse complement strand
CAACATGCCGGGCTGGGGAAAGCTGTACAGCCTTCCCACCGATGCCCTCGCCGAGCTCGACATCCCGGTGCTGAACCTCGGCCCCCTCGGCAGGGATGCCCACAAGAACACGGAAAGGATCCACCTCAGGTACACTCTGGAAGTGTTTCCCCATCTTCTGGCGTTTCTCGTGAAAAAGATCATCGAAAAAAACCGGGCCGGGAACTGAAGATTTTTCGCCCGGGGCCTGATGTCAGGATGCCCGCACCGTATGGTGCGGGCATTTGTTTTTCTATTCGTTGTGATAGAACCTCTGGTGTTCCCTGAACAGGGCGTAGTGCTTTTTCAGCATGTCGGGAATGGGAAGGTTGTAGGGACATTTCGGCAGGCAGGCGCCGCATTCCACGCACTGGGGGAGCGTTTCGAGAGCCTTTGTCACGTACCCGCATGCCACCTTCGGCGACATTCGGGAAGCGAGCAGGGGGTAGGTCATGCCGAGAGTGATCGAAACTCCGTGGGGGCACGGCTGGCAGTACTCGCACCTGCGGCAGAATGCCTTCCCCATGGTGTCCGCGATGGATTCCATGGCCCGGCGGTCATCATCGCTCACAGTGTTGGGCGATTCGTAGAAAGACGTCACCTGGTCGACGGATTCCACCGAGTCGTACCCTGGGATGGGCAGGATGTACGGATGGGACCTCAGAAATTTGAAGGCGAGGGAGGCGTCGCTGATGGCCCCACCCGCGAAGGGCTTCATGGCGATGAAGGCGAGACCCATTTTTTGGGCGAGGGGGAGGAGTGTCTCCGCAGCTCCCGTTTCTATGAAATTGAACGGGAACTGGATGGAGACGAACTTTCCCGTGGAGATGGCCTTCAGAGCCGTGGGGATGCCGTGGGACGTGATGCCGATGAACCGGACCTTCCCCTGCCGCCGGGCTTCCAGCGCTGCGCCGAGAGCTCCGCCGGGAGCGATGATGGCCTGCCAGTCCTTCTCCTGGACGACCTGGTGGAACTGGAAAAGATCGACATAGTCGGTCTTCATTCGTTTCAGGCTGAGGTCAATATGCTCTGTCACGCCTTTTCCGTCCCGGTTCTTGCTCTTGGTGGCGATGAAGATTTTCTCGCGAACGCCGGACAGGGCTGATCCAATTTTTTCTTCGCTTCCTTCGTAGGAATTCGCGGTGTCGAAGAAAGTGATTCCCCTGTCATAGGCCCTTTTGAGGACCCGAACCGCATCCTCGGTAGTGAGCCTGATGATGGGAATGCCGCCGAATCCGAGTTCCGAAACGATGGCGCCTGTGCTGCCGAATGGAAGGTAGCGCACGAATACCAGCTCCTTCGGAAAAACAAGATTTCCTTAAGGATACCAGAGATTCACCTTTCAGTGAGCAACCTGATTGCGTGATCAGGGCTCCGCAGCAGGCACAGATGAAAAAGGCTCCTCCAGTGATGCGGGAGGAGCCTTTTTCATCATCTTTTTCCGTATAGCGGCTTTTCTATGCTTTCGCCTCTACTCCGCAGAAGACCTCCGCCATCTTCCCGAGGGCGATGTCGATCTCCTGTTTTGTTATTACCAGTGGGGGAGCAAACCGGATAATCCAGTTGTGGGTCTCCTTGCAGAGAAGGCCCTTTTCCTTGAGAGCGGTGGTGTATTTCCTCGCTTTTCCGGCCGATTCGTGGAGCACTACGCCGATGAGAAGGCCCTTTCCCCTGACCAGCTTGATCTTGGGGGATTTGAGCGCCCTGATGCCCTCCATGAAATAGGCGCCGAGCTCTGCGGAGCGTTCGGCCAGCTTCTCCTCGATGAGGACGTCGATCGAGGCGGACGCCACGGCGCAGGCGAGGGGGTTCCCTCCGAAAGTCGAGCCGTGGGTTCCGGGAAGGAACACTTCAAGCACATTCTTGTCGGCCGCGATGGCGGAGACCGGCATCACTCCGCCGCCCAGAGCCTTGCCCATGATGATGATGTCGGGCGTGATCCCTTCATGCTGGAAGGCGAAGGTCTTTCCCGTGCGGCAGAATCCCGTCTGGATCTCATCCACCGCGAGGAGAAGGTTGTTCTTCCTGGCGATGGATTCAAGTCCCTTGAGGAATCCTTCGCTCGGCACGACCACGCCGGCCTCTCCCTGGATGGGTTCCACGAGAATGCCGACCGTATTTTTATTCACGGCCTTTTCCACCGCTTCGAGGTTGTCGTAGGGGACGACGACAAATCCCGGGGTGAAGGGTCCGTAATTTTCCTTCGCATCGGGATCGACGGAGAAGGAGATGATGGTGACCGTTCTGCCGTGGAAATTATCGGCGAAGACAATGATTTCTGCTTTGTCCTTTTCAACGCCCTTGACCATGTAGCCCCATTTCCTCATGGTCTTGATGGCCGTTTCGACAGCTTCAGCACCGGTGTTCATGGGGAGGATCATTTCTTTCCCTGTAACACCGGCGAGTTTTTGGGCGAAGAGGGGCCACTTGTCGTTGAAGAATGCCCTCGAGGTGAGTGTGAGGATATCGGCCTGATCCTTGAGTGCCTTGATGATCTTCGGATGCCGGTGTCCCTGGTTCACTGCCGAGTATGCCGAGAGCATGTCCATATAGCGGCGGCCTTCCGGATCTTCGACCCAGATGCCCTCTGCCTTGGAAATGACAACTTCCAACGGGTGGTAGTTGTGGGCACCATATTCATGCTCCATTTTCATCAGTTCGTCTGATGTGTAACGAGTCATCATGTCACCTCTTTCCAAGATTTCGATTCTTCGCTCCTGAAGTTCATTCGATTTGTTTTTTATGGAAAGCAGTTCATTACAGGAACGAAAAGAATCCAGTACTATTCTCGCCCAAGGAGACTTTTTTTTCAAGTTTTGGATTTAGGGCCGAAAGAACGGTATTCTCAGGTGAAAAGAACAGCGAAAGTGGTGTAGCGGATGTCGTTTTTTGATATACTGATCAAAAAGGGAGTATTGCGCATTTTGTATCCCTTTTGAAAGGAGGGTGCCGTTTTCGGGATCAGTAGTTTTTCGTGTGTCCTATTTTTCTGAAGGGAGTTGGTTTTGCATGAGAAAGATGTCCCGGATACTGATGTTTTCGTTCCTTTTCGTTTTTCTGGCCTCGGCTGCCTTTGCCGCCTTCCCTGAAAGGAGCGTATCCGTCGTCTGCCCCTGGGGAGCGGGCGGCGGAACGGACAGGCTGACCCGTTTCATGGCTTCCCAGCTCGAAAAGGAACTCGGCAAGCCTTTCCCCGTCACGAACAAGACGGGCGGCAACGGCGCTGTCGGCCATTCGGCAGGAGCCTTTTCAAAACCGGACGGTTATACGATCACCATGGTGACCCTGGAACTGGCCACCATGCACTGGATGGGCCTGACGGAGCTTACCTACGCGGATTTCGACTACGTGATCCAGCTGAACCAGGACCCTGCCGGGGTGATGGTGAAGGCTGACGCTCCCTGGAAGAACCTCGGTGAACTTCTTGAAGCGGTGAAGGCAAATCCCGAAAAGTTCAAGTTCTCGGGAACTGCTGCCGGCGGCGTGTGGGACCTTGCACGGATAGGGATGCTCGACAAGGCCGGCATTCCCGTCAATGCCGTCAGCTGGATCCCCACTACGGGAGCCGCTCCTTCGATCATCGAGCTTCTCGGAGGTCACGTGGAGGTAATCACCTGCAGTCTTCCCGAAGCGGCCTCCCAGATTTCGGCCGGAGAAATACGGCCCCTGGCCATTATGGCCGATTCCCGGGATCCCGCTTTCCCGGACGTTCCGACACTGAAAGAAAGCGGCATCGACTGGTCGGCCGGAACGTGGCGGGGATTTGCCGTCCCGAAGGGCACTCCTGCTGAAGTAATTGATGTCCTGTACAACGCAATGAAAAAGATTACCGATTCCGGTGAATACAAGGAGTTTATGAGCAAGAACGGCTTCGGCTTACTGGTCCGCGGTCCGAAGGAGTTCGCTGAATTCGCCCGCCAGCAGGATACTGACCTGAAAAACGTCATGGAGCTGGGCGGATATCTTAAAAAATAGTACCTTTACAAGGGAAAGCACCCCGCCGCATTCCGGCGGGGTGCCCTTTCTTCCGGAGGCTGTCAATGAAAAAAACTCTGAGAATACTCTTCGGCGTATCTTTGGTCCTTGTTTCCCTGTGGGTCATCCGCACCAGTTCCACCTTTCCCGAGGCAGTTTCGGCCGGAAAGAAAATCCCCGGCCCGGCTTTTTTCCCGGTGCTTCTTTCCGTGGTGCTGATTCCGTGCGGGCTGCACCAGGTGGTTTCGGCCCTGAGGTCCGGGCCGGAAACCGCCGGCAGGGGATGGGGTCCCGGAGCGGCCAACGGGGCGATCGTCATTCTGTCCCTTGCCGTGTATGTTCAGCTTATGCAATGGATGGGATATGCTCTTTCCACCGTTCTTTTTTCCATGTTTCTTCTTCTCCGTCTCAGGGTAGGATTGCTGAAAGCCCTCACGGTGACAATTTTTTCGGTGGTTTTTATTCTTCTTGTCTTCGGCCGCCTGTTTCAGATACAGCTTCCTCTCGGCGAGCTGGGACTTCCATGGTAGGAGGGGCCTGAAATGTTTGAGGAAATACTCGCTGTTTTCCGTCCCGCCATACTTTTTCCGTGGCTCCTTTCCATGGCCTTCGGAGTCCTCATTGGAGGTACCCCCGGCCTGACTGCCACCATGGGAGTGGCCCTCATCATACCTGTAACCTATTACATGGAACCACTCGCAGGAATGTCCATGATTCTCGGCGTGTCCTTCACGTCCATCTTCACCGGGGACATACCTGCGACCCTGCTTCGGATTCCAGGAACCCCGGCTTCAGGAGCGGCCACACTCGACGGCTATGAACTGACCAAACAGGGCCGCGCCATGGAAGCCCTCTCGCTGGATCTACTCTGTTCCGCCATAGGAGGCTTCATCGGAATACTCCTTCTCATGGCGGTCGCCCCTCCGCTGGCAAAATTCGCCCTCAAATTCACCAACTTCCAGTATTTCTGGCTCGGGATCTTTGGCTTGAGCATGAGCGCCGTTCTGAGTGCAGGGAGGCCCCTCAACGGCGTTTTGTCCGCTACGCTGGGGCTTCTTGTTTCAACCGTGGGGATGGACATCACCACCGGGCTTCCCCGGTTCACCGGGGGAAATATGGAGCTTCTGGAAGGAATCGGGTTCATACCCGCCATGGTGGGGCTATTCGGCCTCTCCGAGGTACTCAAGAACGTGGGAGACCAAAAACTCCTCGGAAAAAGCAGCATTCCTGAATTCGGACGCATCTCCCTTTTGGGAACCCTGAAGATCGTTCTCAGAAACAAAATGACCGTTTTGAAGGCCTCGCTCCTGGGCACGTGCGTCGGCGCCCTTCCCGGTGCCGGAGCCGACATCGCCGCATGGGTCGCCTACGGCATGGAGAAAAAGACATCCAAAAATCCCGAGGAATTCGGGAAGGGATCCATAAAGGGAGTCATTGCCCCTACGAGCGCCAACAATGCGGCCCTGGGAGGAACGTGGATTCCGGCCCTTGTTTTCGGTGTGCCCGGAGACTCCATCACGGCCATAGTCCTCGGGGCCATGCTCATGTACGGGCTGAGGCCGGGACCGCTCATTTTCCAGGAGAACCTGAAACTTGTTCACGGTATTTTCGCGGTTGGACTGATTTCTCAGCTTTTCCTTATTCCAGTTGGGCTTATCGGGATTAAGGTTTTCGGGAAGATCCTGAGAATGCCCCGGAATATCGTTATGGTCATCGTGCTCATCTTCTCGGTCATCGGCTCCTACGCCATCAGAAACAGTTTCTTCGACATCTACATCATGGCCGCGTTCGGCGTTGCCGGTTTTTTCTTTGAATACCTCGATATTCCCCTGCCTCCTCTCATTCTCGCCATTATCCTGGGGCCGATGATAGAGAACAATCTGAGGGTCGGGCTCATCAAAACCCATGGAAGGCTCGGCGAATTCATCTTCGACCCGATCTGCCTTACCCTGATTTTTCTTATCCTTTTCGTCTTTTTCGGAGGCCCTGTCATGGAATTCTTCAGGAGGAAAAAAGGGGAGTAAATTTTCTGTCCCGTTATTTGAGGCTGTCCTGGGAAAAGGTAACCGGGAAAATTCGTTCATCTGCATGAGATTCCCTTCGGGGAATCTTTTTTCTATTTCGTCTCTTCCTTGTATTATTGCATTATCCTTCGCATATGCTATCATGCTAAAGTGTTTTTGATGGTTCTCCGGTAAAAGAATTCCTTCAATGGTTTTCCAAAAATGACAGGAAAAAGGAGTTTTTGACTGACATGACGGCATTTCTCGAACAGTTCTCCCTCGCCGGCAAGACTGCGGTGGTGACCGGCGCGGGCCGCGGTCTTGGGAAGGGATATTCTCTGGGGCTTGCTTCGGCGGGCTCAGCAGTGGTGTGTGCCGATATCGACGGAACAGCCGCCGGAAAAACAGCGGACGAAATCCGCCGTTCCGGCGGAAGGGCCGAAGGCATCCGCCTTGACGTGACGAAACCAGCCGAAGTGCAGGAGTGTTTCCGTGCGGCGGCCGACAGACTGGGAAGTCTCGATATCCTTGTGAATAACGCGGGTGTGGAGGAGATCAACGATTTCCTTTCCGTGACGGAAGAACAGTACGACAAGATCATGGCCGTCAACCTCAGGGGGGTGTTTTTCTGCGCCCAGGCGGCGGCCAGGATCATGGCGAAGCAGGGCCGGGGAAAAATCGTGAACATCGGTTCTCTCGGCAGCACCATCGGCCTGGCGAAGTCCTCGGTATACTGCGGAACCAAGGGCGGAGTGGTGCAGATCACGAAGACCATGGCCATCGAGCTGGCACGGTCGAATATCCAGGTGAACGCCATGGGGCCGGGATACTTCAGGACACCCATGACCGAGCCCTTTTTCCTCGACCCGGGCCACAGGCAGTGGATCGAGGAGCGCATTCCGGCGGGAAGGGTAGGTACTGCCGAAGATCTCCTGGGCACGCTCGTGTTTCTCTGCAGTTCGGCCTCGGACTATATTACCGGTCAGATCATCTATATCGACGGTGGCTGGCTCGCGAGCTGACCTTCCGGAAGGAGCAGGAAAATGATCGTATTCAAGGAAGCGGAAAAAAGCGGAGCAGCGGAAACCGCGTCGGTGGAGAAGACCGTGAGGGACATCCTCGAGGATGTCCGGTCTGGTGGCGACGAGGCCGTCAGGAATTACACCGAGAAATTTGACGGTTTCCGCCCCTCTGCACTGCGGGTCGACGAAAAAACGGTCCGGGAGGCCTACGGGAAAGTGTCCCGTGAAATGGTGGAGACGCTGCAGTTCTCAGCCAGAAGGATCCGCGGTTTCGCCATCAAGCAGAAGGAGTGCATGAAGGAACTCCGATGGGAGATCTCCCCCGGGGTCGTTCTTGGCCATCGCCTGATTCCGGTGGCTTCGTGCGGGTGCTATGTCCCTGCCGGGAGGTACCCCCTTCCGTCCTCGGCGCTCATGTCGGCCATTCCCGCAAAGGTGGCGGGAGTGAAACGCATAGCCGCCTGTTCTCCGGCGAGCAGGGGGCAGGAGGGCATTCACCCTGCCGTTCTCGTGGCCATGGATATTGCCGGTGTGGACGAAATCTACTGCATGGGAGGAGCCCAGGCCGTTGGGGCTTTCGCCTTTGGAACAGAAACATTGATGCCGGTCGACATGATCGTCGGCCCCGGAAACCGGTATGTGACCGAAGCGAAGCGGCAGGTGAGCGGGTCGGTGGGAATTGACATGCTCGCCGGACCGAGCGAGGTGGTCATCATTGCGGACGGATCGGCAAAGCCTGAGTGGGTGGCGGCGGACACCCTCGCCCGGTGCGAGCACGACCCGAACTCGTGGACGGTCATCGTGACCACCAGCAGGGATCTTGCGCTGAAAACCTCCGAAGAGATCCTCAGGCAGGCGGAGGTTCTCCCCACAGGAAAGCTTGCCCTCGAAGCATGGAGGAACAACGGAAGGATCCTGCTGGCTGATTCCCTGGAGGAAGCCGTGGCAATCACCGACGACATCGCCCCGGAGCACCTCCAGGTGATGACGGAAAACAGCCGGGAAACCGCGGAAAAGCTGACAAATTTCGGCTCCCTCTTTATCGGTCCCTATGCCCCGGTGGCTTTCGGGGACTATGTGTCCGGCCCGAACCATATTCTGCCCACCGTCCGGTGCGCACGGTTTTCCAACGGAGTGTACGCGGGAACCTTCATCAAGGTCAGCTCATACCAGGAAATCTCCCGCGATGGGGCCTATTCCCTTGCGGAAAAATGTTCCGCTTTCGCCGATCTCGAGGGCCTTTTCGGCCACAAGCGGTCTGCGGAGCTTCGGAAAAAAGACGGCAGGAGCGACAGGGAACAGGAATGAAAGCGCCTGCCCTTTCCCTGAACGGGATCTCGAAAATTTACCCCGGAACGGTCGCCCTGGACCGGGTGTCCTTTGAGGTCTGCCCAGGCGAAGTCCACGGGCTCATCGGGAAAAACGGGGCGGGGAAATCCACCCTTGTGGGCATTCTCGCGGGGCTCATTGAACCGACCGAGGGAACGATCTCCCTGGGAGGCCGTTCCTTTCGATCCCTTTCCCGTGCCCGGGCGAAGAGGGAAGGGGTGGCCATCGTTCCCCAGGAACCGGAACTTATCCTGGATCTTTCGGTGGCGGAAAACCTTTTTCTCGGGGATCTTCCCTCGAAGAAAGGCATTCTGGACAGGAAAACAATGCGCGCCCGAGCCGAGGAAGCCCTCTCGGGCTACAGGACCGGCATAAGCGCCGACCTGATGGCGGGGGACCTCTCCCTGAGCGAAAGGCAGCTTCTGCTCATACTCAAGTCCTGCGTGGTGGAAGATGCCCCCATCGTCGTCCTCGACGAGTCTTCCGCACCTCTCAGCGGCAGGGACGCCCTGATCCTAAGAAAAATAGTCGACGACATGCGCTCCCGGGGAAAGGCGATTGTGTATATATCCCACCATATCGACGAGCTGCTCGACATCTGCGACAGGCTGACGGTCCTGCGGGACGGGAAAGCCGTCGCCGTGAGGGAGAGGAACTCCCTGGACCACGCCTCTCTTTCGGAGCTCATCATAGGCGAGGAAGCGGGGCTCTCCTGTGGCCGGCATGAGGACGCCCCGCTTCCGGGAGAGGAAATTCTCCGGGTCGAGGGACTTTCCAGGTGGGGAATCTTCGGAAATGTTTCATTTTTCCTGCGGCGGGGAGAGATCCTGGGACTTGCAGGGCTCCGGGGAAGCGGAAGGACGGAACTGCTGAAAGCCCTCGCCGGCATCGAACCCGCCGACGAAGGAGAGATCTTTCTCCGGGGAAACCGTGTCCGTTTCCGTTCACCGGCGAAAGCCCTCGAGGAAGGGATCGCCTACCTTCCCGAGGAGAGGGAAAAGGAGGGGCTCCTCAGGTCTTTTTGCATACGGGACAACCTTCTTCTCAACAGCCTCGGGAAAGTCAGCGACGGCAGGTTCATCAACTGGGAAAAGAGCGAGGAGCGGGCACTGGCCGTTTTTCGTGACGTGCGGATGAAAGCCTTCTCGATCCACCAGGGGGTGGACGAGCTTTCCGGAGGCAACAGGCAGAAGGTGGTCATCGGACGGATCATGGCGAACAGCCCGGATATTTACCTTCTGGACGAACCCACCAGGGGAGTGGACATCGGCGCGAAGAAGGCGATCCTGTCCATAGTGTCCGAAAGGATCAGGAACGGTGCGGGCGTCATCATCACCTCCCCCGGGCTGGATGACCTCATCGATGTGTGCGACAGGATCCTCGTCCTCTCGAAAGGCGGGGTTTTCAGGGAATATGAACGGAAGGATTTCAGCGAACACAGGCTGTTCCTCGATATGCAGGGATTCGGACAACAGGACCGGAGAGGTGGAAGAGAATGTCAGGCAGTTTGAAGCTCAGGCTCGCTCTACTGGACAATATTATATGGATGATGCTCATCGCGTTCTTTTCGGTGTGCGCTCTCGCCATACCGGCCTTCGCGACCTGGACCAACCTGGTGAACATTCTCTACCATACGACCATCATGAGCATGCTCGTTCTCGCCCAGGGTTTCGTTCTCATGAGCGGGAACCTTGACCTGTCCATTGACGCCGTTCTCGCCTTCGCTCCCGGCATGGCGATCCTTTTATCGGTGAAGTGGTTTCCCGGACTGCTCGGCAGCCCCTGGACAGCCATTCTCCTCACCCTGTCGATCGGTGCCCTGCTCGGGCTTTTCAACGGGTTCTGCGTCGCCCGGCTCGGAATGAACGCCTTCATGCAGACCCTCTCCGTCTCCATCATCCTCAGGGGACTGGTGCTGTTCTTCATCCCCCTGTCCATTTTCCCCCTCGACCCGGTGTATTCCTTCATCGGGAAGGCACGGATCGCCCAGCTCGGCAATATCCCCGCGGCGATCCCGGTGACGTTTTTCATTTTTTTCGTCTTCCACGTGCTGATCAACTTCACGGTCTTCGGAAGAAACTATCTGGCCACCGGCGGAAACGCACGGGCGAGTTTCGTCGCCGGCATCAACACGAACAGGATGATCATCCTGGGGTTCATGGTCGCAGGAATTCTGTCGGCCATAGCGGGAATGCTGACGGCGGGAAGGCAGGACTCCGTGTCGAACACCATGGGAAACGGGATGACGCTTCTCGCTTTTGCGGGAGCCCTTCTTGGGGGGACGTCCATGTCGGGAGGCAAGGGCTCGGCCTTCGGCATGCTCGGAGGGGCTGTTTTGCTGGGAATGTTTTCCAACGCTCTGAACCTTCTCGGCGTCAAGGTGACCCTCATCCACGCCGCCCAGGGGACGCTGATCTTTCTCGCGATCCTTGTCGACCGGTTCAGGGTCTCGCTCCGGAGCTCCATGCTGCGGAAAGAACAGATACGAACGCTCCACCGGGAAGAAGAACGGGGAGCGGAACACTCAGTCGGAAAACCAAGGGAGGAATCAGTATGAAAAAGTTCCGGTATTCGGTGATGGCGGCGGCATTGGTTCTCGTGTTTCTGTCCGCGGCAGGGGCATCGGAGAAGAAGCTCACGGTAGGTCTCGTGGTGAAGGAACCGACCGCCCCTTACATCCAGGCGTTCATGAAGGCTGCCGAGGAAAAGGCAGGGGAACTCGGCGTAGATCTCCTTATCCGCGACGGTGAAGGCGATTCCATCAAAATCATGGATATTATCGACACATACATGGCCCAGGGAATCGATGCCTTCATCCTTGGGGGTGCGGTGGACCTCCGTGCTCTCGTTCCCGGGATCCGGAGGCTCAACGAGGCAAAGATCCCGGTGGCGGCCCTGGATACTTCACCGGAAGGCGGTGTTGTGGACTTTTTTCTCTCATTCGACCTTGCCCAGTCGAGCGCAAAAGCGGCCAAACTGTTCGTCGAGGGGATAAAAAACCGGAACGGAGGAACGGTTCCCTCAGGAGTCGTCCTCGAGATTCTCGGGGATAAGGCGGATATGTTCAGCCACGCCTGCACCGAAGGCTTTAATTCGGTTCTCTCCGGGTATCCCCAGCTTGAAATCGCCCAGGGAGAAGGCAAGTGGAACAACACGGATTCCCACGCGGTCGTCTCGGATCTTCTGACCCGGTTCGGAAACAGGGTCCTCGGGATATACGTCCAGACTCCGGACATCATGGGACCGGGAGCAGTTGCGGCAATCGAGGCGGCCGGACTGGACGCGGCGGATTTCGGCATTGCGGGAATCTGCATCGGGCCTGAAGGGATCGACCTCATCAAGAAGGGAAAAATGCTCGGGGCTGTCGCCCAGCCGGCATATGACGCCGCAGCCCTTGCGGTTCAGTACCTTGTGGACAAGCTGAGGGGGAAGCCCGTTCCGAAAATCGGGGATACGCTCATCGTTGAAGGAGCCCTGTGGTCTCCCGCAAAGGTCATACGGAATCCCTGGGCGGACGACGGAGCTTTCGTGGTGCTCCAGGGGCCCCTCGTTCCCCAGGAAGTCAACCCCGATGACCCGAGACTCTGGGAGAATATGCTGACAAAGTAGCCCAGAGAAAATCTGGATTGAAAGAGTTTTTCGGAGCTTTGTGTTGTGCTTTTGAAAAAAACTGTAGTGGCGGAAAGAAATACTCCATGCTATAATTCCTAGGTTGAACACCCCGCAGCCGTCTGCGGGGAATCCAGTCCCGTGCGGCGGAGACCTCCGAAACCTGTCAGGCCCGGAAGGGAGCAGCAGTAAGGAGAATTCTCCGGGTGCCACGGGGGAGCTGGGTTTCCCGCAGACGGCTGCGGTTATTCATCCCCTTCCGGGGAAAGAGCCTTTGCGGGGGATATTTCGATGAGGGCCTCAATGAGTTTTTCCAGGTTGTCGAAATCAGGGGCTTTCGTTTCATGGACACATTTCTGAAGGTAGTTCTTCAGTATTTCAATACAGGCTCTCTGCATGGCCTTCCTGGCCGCAGAGAGCTGCAGGAGAACGTCGTAGCAGGGTTTTTCCTCGATGATCATCCGCTGGATCCCGCGAAGCTGCCCCTCGACACGCCGGAGCCTGTTCAGCATTGCCTTCCTGTCCTGAGGCAGGTTTTCCAGCCGATCGATGAGAGAGTCTTTTGCCATGTCTCAATGCCCCCAGTCGTTTGTTTTTCTTGTTGAAATACAGGGTATATCGTACTTCTTCCGCAGTTGCCGGTCAACTGCCGGTTGTGGTATACTCTTCCGGTCCTCATCACACACACAGACTGATGGGGCTGGGGGTTGCTGTGCCAAAAAAGCATAGTCCCGGTTCCAGGTGATGTTTGTGGAGGGAAAAAACTATTTCAGGAGGGGTTATTGTGGCAGTAGTCAGCATGAAGCAGCTTTTGGAGTGCGGTGTTCATTTCGGTCATCAGACCCGCAGGTGGAACCCGAAGATGAAGCCCTTCATCTTCACGGAACGGAACGGCGTGTACATTATCGACCTTCAGAAGACGGTCCGTGGCCTGGAAAAAGCCTATGATTACATCAGGGAAGTCGCCAAGAACAACGGTTCCGTTCTTTTCGTCGGAACCAAGAGGCAGGCCCAGGACACCATCAAGGAAGAAGCGGAAAGATGCGGTCAGTTTTTCATTAACCAGCGCTGGCTCGGCGGGCTGATGACCAATTTCCCGACGATCCGGAAACGGGTCGCCCGCATGGTGGAGCTTCGCAAAATGGAGGACGAGGGAAACTGGGCTGAGCTTCCCAAGAAGGAAGTTGCCCTTCTGAGGAAGGAACTCGGCAAACTTGAAAAGTACCTCAAGGGAATCACCAATATGAAGGCCATTCCCGACGCGATCTTCCTCATCGATCCCCGCAGGGAGGAAAACGCCGTCCTCGAGGCCAGGAAACTTGGAATCCCCGTCATTGCCATCGTGGACACGAACTGTGATCCGGAAGTCATCGACTTCCCCATCCCCGGAAATGACGACGCCATCAGGGCCATCAAGCTCATCGCAGGCCTTATGGCTGACGCGTTCATCGAGGGACGGCAGGGCGAGGACGCCGGCGTGAAGATGATTTCCTCCGAAGATGCAGAAGGGGAGACGGTTGATGTTTCCCCCGACAATATCATTGAAGTCAAGGAACGTCTCCACGAGGTGTATGACGATTCCGAGGAAGAAGCTTAAGCCATAAAGGGAGGCAATGAATATGGAAATTAGCGCCGGAGCTGTCAAGGAACTCCGCGATCGAACAGGCGCGGGAATGATGGACTGCAAGCACGCCCTTGCGGAGACCAGCGGCGATGTAGAAAAGGCCATCGATTACCTTCGTGAAAAGGGACTCGCAAAAGCTGCAAAAAAGGCTTCCAGAACCGCGTCCGACGGAAGGGTGTTTTCCTATATCCATACGAACGGAAAACTCGGCGCCCTTGTCGAACTGAACTGTGAGACCGATTTTGTCGCCAAGACGGACGAATTCCAGAATCTCGGCCATGAGCTGTGCATGCACATTGCGGCAGACGCTCCCCAG
>JAPXRK010000014.1:0-14093 GCA_033813575.1 Synergistales bacterium | reverse complement strand
CTTTTCCCCAAATCCGCAGGCAGCGGGGAGCGTCACCGGTGCTCGCTTGGGCCGCCGGTGCAGATTGTCATCCTTGACAACTGCACCTGAAACCGACATCCTTGTCGGTTTCTCGGCCCGGGCGCTGTGCCCGGTGACACTCCCTCTGCCAGGAAAAGCGGCGGATTTGGAATTTTCCGGCTCTTGAGAGGGGAAGGAACGGTTGCTACAATCAGAAAAACAAGAATGCCGAAGGAGGTCGTTTTCTTGGACGAAAAAGAAGCGAGGGAGGAACTCCGCTTCTTCCTGAAGGATACGGTGCGCCGGTCCGTGGATTTTTCACGGACCGCCCAGAACCTGGGGGCTCCGCCGCCTCCCGTGCAGAAGCCCGTCCCCGGGGGTGCGGCGCGGATCACACTGACAGGTCCTGAGGAGTGGACCGCCGTGGGGGACATATCCCTTCGGGAGGCCCTCGGGAACCGGCGGTCCGTGAGGAAATACTCCCACCGGCCCTTTCGGTCGAAGAACTTGCCTTCCTGCTCTGGGCCACCCAGGGCGTCCGGGGCGAAGCGGATCCGGTTCGCACCTACCGCACCGTCCCGTCGGCGGGGTGCAGGCACCCCTTCGAGACCTACCTGGCGGTCTTCCGGGTCGAGGGCCTGGAAAGAGGACTCTACCGCTACCTCCCCCTGGAGCACGCCCTCCTTCCCCTGGGTCATCCGGACCGTCTCGAGGAGGAGACGGTCCGGGCGGCCCTCGGTCAGAAATTTGCCGGGAAGGGAGCGGTGACCTTTTTCTGGACGGCCCTTCCCTGGAGGACGGAATGGCGGTATTCGGAGGCTTCCGTGAAGGTCATGGCCCTGGACGGGGGGCACCTCTGCCAGAACCTCTACCTCGCCTGCGAGGCCATCGGCGCGGGGACCTGCGCCATAGCCGCCTACGACCAGGATGCCGCCGACAGGCTGGTCGGGGCGGACGGGAAGGACGAATTCGTGGTCTACATGGCCCCGGCGGGAAAGAAGGGAGATTTTACAACTCCGTGACATGAAGGTGACACCGCCCTGACACATCCGCCCCCTTCCCGGGCTATCCTTCTGTCCAGGAGGTGGTTGATCATGTTCAGAAAAACAATGGTGCTCACCCTGGCTGCATCGGTCCTTTTTTCCTCTTTGCCCCGGGCGGCGGTTTCAGCGGAGCTTTACGCCGAAGAAGGGGCCGTCGTCTTCGAGGCGGGGGCCGATTATCCGGTCGCCCCGGCGGGAAAAGGGGGCCAGCGGGTTGTCGTCCGGGCGCTGGTGCGGCCTTCAGGAAAGGTGCGCGAGCGGGCCCCCCTCGCCGTCGCCCTCGTGCTGGACAAATCGGGGTCCATGGCGTCGGACGGCAAGATGGAGAACGCGAAAAAGGGAGCCCTCGAGGCCCTGAAGATGCTGGACTCCAGGGATGTGGTTTCCGTGGTGGTCTACGCTGATAGGGCCTCTGTGCTGGTCGGTGCCCGGACCGTGGGCCGCGGGGAGGACGATCCCGCTTTCTACCGGGCGATAGGGCGCCTTCAGCCGGGAGGGTCCACTGCACTCTACCATGGTACGGTGACGGGAGCCGCCGAACTGCAGCCCTTCATAGACGAGGGATACATCCCCAGGATCGTGCTGCTCTCCGACGGCATCGCCAACGTGGGCCCCTCCTCGACGGAGGACCTGGCGGCCCTCGGGAGAAACCTGTCCCGCCAGGACATCACCATCACCACCATCGGCCTCGGTCTGGACTATAATGAAGACCTGATGACCGCCCTGGCGGCGGAAAGCGGCGGAAACGCCTATTTCGCCCGGCACGGCGGAATGCTCCCCGAGATATTCGCCCGGGATCTTGAGGATGCCGTGGCGGTGACGGCCCGGAAAGTGAGGGTGACCCTCCGGTGTCCCGACGGCGTCCGGCCGGTGCGGGTCATCGGGCGGCAGGGGAAGGCGGAGGGAAACTCTCTTGAAGTTGCCATCGACAACCTGTACGGAGGGGAAAAGTACGCCCTCTTCGAGGTGGAGCTTCCCGAGGGACAGGACGGAACCCTTCTGAAAGCGGCGGAGCTGGAAGTGGAGTATGCCGACGCCGCGTCGGGGGCAACGGTACGAAAGAGCGCGGACTTCTCGGTCTCCTTCTCGGGAGACGCCGGGACGGTGGAAAAGAACCGGCGGTCCGACATCCTCTCCCAGGCCGAACTGGCCAGGAACGCCGAGATCCGGGAAGAGGCCGTCCGGCTGGCCGACGAGGGAAGGGCCCGGGAGGCGGCACAGCTTCTCGACGAACGGACGAAGCAGCTCCAGACCATGGCTCCTGCTGCGGGTGCCGCCGCCCCGAAGTTCGAGCAGGAAGCGGGCTATTTTGAAGAACTGGCGGAAAGCCTGAACGAGACGGGTGTTTTTTCCAGCACCCAGAGGAAGTCCGTTCTCAACGACGCCTACAAGCAGAAGAACCAGCAGGCTCCCGTGAGCGGCGACGTGGAAGGCGAAGAGGAAGAATAGCAGGATATCATCCGGCGGGGAGGGGGATTTCCCTCCCTCCGCCGGGAGGGGAGGGCAGGTCATGAACGGAAAGAAGCGCACAAGAGCCCGGAGCGGCCTGTCCGTTCCCCTTCCGTTTCTTCTCGTGTTCGTCCTGGCGGTGCTCCTTCCGAGCATCGCCCTCAGCCTTCTCGCCCTCAGGGCGGCCGACAGGGAAGCGGTCTACGTCGAGCGGAGCCTCGAGGCTGCCCTCCTGGCGGAGGTGAACCTCGCAGCCCAGAAGGTTTCGGTCCTCCTTGAGAGCCTTGGCGGGGAACTGAAAAGGGAGGCGGAGAGGATCTCCGGCCCTGAGGCCCTGGAAGGACCGGCGGCGCCTCTTTCCTCTGCGGCCTTTCCCTTCTTCGTGAAGGGCGGCCGCCTTTTCGTTCCCGGCGGGCACCGCCCCGGCCTGGAGGAATTCCTCGAATCCTTCGGTCCCTTTCTGGAAGACCGGGAGGAAATGCAGGTGTACGACTCCATCGCAGGAGTTTACCGAAAAGAGATGGGAGAGGCTCCGTCCTCCCTTTTCGATGTGCCTCTCTTCCAGCCCGCCGAGGAAGAAGAAAGGCCCCGGGAAGATGCCGGGAAGAGCTTCCATGCCGAACTGCCGGCCGGAACCGCCGGCCGGGTGGCCCCGCCCCCGCAGGCGCACCCTGTTCCGGCGCCGGCACCCCTTCCCGCTCCTGTGAAGAAAGCGGCGTCTCCTTCGGGAGGGATTGAGCGGCAGATGGCCCAGAGCATGGCGGCTGCCGATCCCGCCTTTCGCGAAGAACTTTTCCGGAAGGCCGAGGAGGAAGGTTTCAGCCTGCTGCAGCGGAACGTGGCCCCCCAGGCGGGTTCCGCCCCTTCAACCGAGTCCGAGGAACGTTCCGGCACGGTGGCCCGGGGGAAGAGCTTCGCCGGCCTGCGTTCCGAGTCGGGGGGCGGTTTTCTGCCAAGGCTGTCGGAAAGGGGACTGGAGCTGATTTTCTGGACGAGGGCCCCGGGCGGGGCAGCGGGATTCTCCATTGACATGGACGATCTCCGGGACCGCATTGCCGGGGCGGCTCCCGATGTCCTGACGGACATCCGGGTGCTCACCGTACTGGACGACCGGGGAAAGCCCCTCGTCTCGGCCCCTCTTCCGTCAGGGGCCGACTGGCGCCGCCCCTTCGTCGCCAGGGAAATTTCCCCCCTCCTTCCCCGCTGGGAGGCAGGCGCGTGGCTCACCGACCCCGGCCTCGCAGCCTCCAGGGCAAGATTCGCCACCATCGCCGTCTGGCTGCTCACCGGAATCCTGTTCGTGGTCATCCTCGCCGGCGCAGGGGTGATCATGAGGATGCTCTCCGCGGAGATGCGCCTCGCGGCGAGCAAGACGACCTTCGTGGCAAACGTCTCCCACGAGCTGAAAACCCCTCTTACCTCCATCCGGCTTTTCGCCGAAATGCTTCTCTCCGGAAGGCAGCAGAGCGAGGAGCGCAGGAAGGAGTATCTCAGGACCATGGTGTCCGAGACGGAACGGCTCTCCCGGCTCGTTGACAACGTCCTTGCCTTTTCGAGGAAGGGAGCGGACGTCCGTCCCCTTCCTCTGGAACGGCTGGATCTCGCGGCCCTGGCGGAGGATACCCTGGCTCAGCTTGAGCCCCACCTGGCGAAAAACGGCTTCATCACGGTTTTTTCCGCCGAAGGCCCCCTGCCCGTCCTCGGAAACGGCGAGGCCCTCCGGCAGGTCCTGATGAACCTTCTGTCCAACAGCGAGAAGTATTCACCGGCAGACCGGGAGGTCACCGTCTCCTGCGGGAGGGAAGGGGAAACGGCCGCGGTACGGGTGGCGGACAGGGGCTCCGGGGTGCCTGCCGGGCTCGGGGAGAAAATTTTCCAGGAGTTTTTCCGGGGGGACGATTCCCTCGCGGCGCCGAGGAGCGGTGCCGGGCTCGGGCTGTCCATCGCCCGGGACATCGCGAGAAGGCACGGCGGGGATGTGAGGTACGAACCGAGGGAAGGGGGAGGGAGCGTTTTCTCCCTGGAACTTCCCCTTGCGCTTCCCGAAGGAAAGGAGAGAAGAGGATGAAGGAGCGGATTCTTGTCGCCGAGGACGACCGGGCAATACTCACCGGCGTGGCGGACCTTCTCGAAAGCGAGGGGTACGAAGTCGTCCCGGCGGGAAATGGCGCCGAAGCCCTGGACTTGTACCGCCGGCACGCTCCCGACCTGGTGCTTCTTGACGTCATGATGCCGAAGATGAGCGGCTACGACGTCTGCAGGGCCATCCGGGGAGAGAACGCCGTTGTCCCGGTGGTCATGCTGACCGCCAAGGGGCAGGAGGTGGACAGGGTGGTGGGCCTCGAGCTTGGGGCGGACGACTACATCGTGAAGCCCTTCGGCATGGCGGAGCTGCTCGCCAGGGTGCGTGCCGCCCTCCGAAGGGGAGCCCTGGCGGCCGGGGCGCAGGGGGCGGGGGAGGAAAAAGCCCTTGCCTTCGGGAACGTGCATGTCGATTTCGACGCCATGACGGGAAGCAATGGAGGGCTCACCTTTTCCCTCACCCCGAGGGAAAACGCCCTTCTCCGCTTTTTCGCCGGCCGGGTAGGGAAAGTCCTCTCCAGGGAACTTCTTCTTGAAGAGGTCTGGGGCATCGAATGCGACGTGACCACCCGCACCGTGGACCAGCACGTGGTCCGCCTCCGTCAGAAGATCGAGGACGATCCTTCGAAACCCGTGTACCTTCTCACGGCCCACGGCGCAGGGTACCGCTTCACCACCGGGAAGGAATGAGCCGGGGAAAACAGTTTCCGGTCCTTTTTCGGCCCTTCGGGGCCGTTTTTTCATTTCCTTGACACTTTCAGGAAAAAGGGAGTAGAATTCAAGTTGTCTGATGAGTAGATATGCTGCCGGAAACGGCGGGAGGAATCATGGCCCCAATACGGAAAACCAGGCTGTCGGAGCAGGCGGTGGACGCCATAGAAACCATGATCGCCGGGGGTGAGTTCAGCCCCGGGGACAGGTTTTACTCCGAGGCGGAACTGGGCAGGAGGCTCGGGGTCAGCCGGTCCTCCATCCGGGAGGCGGTCAGGATCCTCGAGGTGAGGGGGCTGGTCTCCGTCCGTCACGGGAAGGGCATTTTCATCGCCTCTCTCTGCGGAGAAGAGGAAGACCCCTTCCGGGGATGGCTGAAGGACAATAAAACCTCCCTCCTCGACCACTTCGAGGTGCGGCTCATCATCGAGCCCCGGGCCGCATGGCACGCTGCCGCGAAAGCGGACGCCGAATCCGTGCGGGCCATGGAAAAGGCCTGCGGGGCCTTTGCCGCGAATGCGGAATCAGGGGACACCGCCGCCCTTGTCAAGGCGGACGGCGAATTTCACCGCCTCATCGCCAGGTCCACGAAAAACCGGACCCTGTACTGCCTCATGAAGACCATGACCACATCCCTGTCCGAAGGCTGGATCACCAGCCTCCACATTCCCGGCCGGATAGAGAAGACCGTGGGGGAGCACTACGCGGTTTTTGAAGCCATACGGGACGGGGATCCCGAGCGGGCTGAAAAAGAGATGGTGCGCCACCTGACCAATGCCCTCGGCGACATCAAGGCGTCCATGGAGCGGCCTGCCGGCCGCCCGGAGGAGGAATGACCATGCTGCGGATCACCACCCTCATCGAAAATTCTCCCGGGGAACACCACGGACTGGCGACGGAACATGGAATCTCCTTCTGCGTCGAGAAGGACGGGCACACTGTCCTGTTCGACACGGGGCAGTCGGGAGCCTTCCTTGCCAACGCTTCGAAGCTGAACATCAACCTTTCGGGTGTGGGGTGCGTGGTGCTGAGCCACGGGCACTACGACCACTCCGGCGGATTCCGGGCCCTCTGCTCCGCCGCCCGGGGCTTCACCCTCATGACCGGCGAAGGATTCTTCGTCCCCAAATATGCCTTCCGGAGCGGTGCATACGATTTTCTTGGAAACGACTTCGACGAAGCCTTTCTCTCCGAAAGGGGGATAGGTTCTGTAACCGCCTCCGCGCCCGCAAAGGAGATCCTTCCGGGAATCCATGTCCTTTCAGGTTTCCCCCGGATCCACACGGATGAAAGGATCAATCCGCGGTTTCTCCTGGAAAAGGACGGCGCCTTCGTGCCCGATTCCTTTGATGACGAAATCCTCCTGGCGGTCGAGACGGGAGAGGGACTCGCCGTCCTTCTGGGATGCTCTCACCCGGGAATGCGGAATATGCTCGACGCCGTGAGAGAGCGGCTCGGAAGGCCCATCCTCGCCGTCCTCGGCGGAACCCATCTCGTGGAGGCGAAAGGAACCGGTCTTGAAAAATCTCTCGAATACCTTCAGAATAGTGGTATTCTTTTTGTCGGCATGTCCCACTGTACGGGGAAGGAAGTCATGGATCGCCTCGAGGCGGTCTGCCCGGGCTTTTTCCGGAACGTGACGGGCAGTTCCCTCATTTTCGGGTAGCTTCCGAAAGGTGTCGTTCAGGGCCGGGGAAATTCCTCCCCGGCTGTAGGGAAACACCAAATACAAAGGAGGTTACAAAGATGTGGGCTATGAAAAGAGTGTTGTTCGCGCTGCTGGTTTCCGTCCTTGTTGTAGGAGCTTTTATGCCCGCCGTGGTCGAGGGCGCCGACGCCCCGAAGAAGATCGTCTGGAAATCTTCCGGACACGGCCCCGCGTCCGACCCGTCCCAGATCTACCATGACATGCTCTGCAAGGCCATCACCGAAGCCTCCGGCGGCCGCCTGGAGATCAAGCCCTTCGTCGGCGGTTCCATCGTTCCCGCCTACAAGGAGCTCGACGCCGTCCACGAGAACGTGCTGCAGCTCTGCTACACCTGCCCCATGTACAACCTCGACAAGTGGTCGGCGGCAGGCCTGATCAGCTCCCGGCCCGGCGCCCTGGCCGGCGAAGCACTCCGCGCCTGGTTCAACTACGGCGGCGGCGCGGACCTGATGAACAAGATGATGGAAGGCTACAACGTGATGACCTTCCCCGGCGCCCTCTCCCCCCTTCCTGAAGAGGTGTTCTTCCACTCCAAGAAGAAGATAGAAAAGGTTGAAGACCTGAAGACCATCAAGGCCCGCTGCATGGGCGACGCGGGAGAGATCCTGAAGAGGATGGGTATGGCCACCGTCATCATCCCCGGCGGCGAACTCTACGAGGCCATGAAGCGCGGCACCATCGACGCCTTCGAGTATTCCACCCTCGCCTCCAACTGGAACATGCACTTCAACGAAGTTGCTGATTACGTCTATCTTTCCCCGGTCCGCGCCCCCAGCGATCCCCAGGTGTTCTTCGTGAACAAGGATGCCTGGAACGCTCTTCCGAAGGACCTGCAGCTCCTTGTCCAGACCTTCGTCGACCGCTACGCCCAGGCCCAGCACGAGTACCTGGTCTATGAATCCATCGTCGCCCTCGAGAAGTTCAAGAAGGCCGGCAACCAGGTCCTGAAGGTTCCCGCCGAGGTCAACGCGGCCCTTGCAGCTGAAGCCGACAAGTTTTATGCGGAAAAGGTCGCCAAGGAACCCCCGATTTTCGGAGAGATCTACAACTCCATGAAGGCCTTCGGCGAAGCCTACGAGACGATGAAATAGCCGCGTCCCCGCGGGTATTTCGCAAGGAGAAGGGGCAATGTCGTCCTTAAGGAAAATACTGAAATTCATCGATACCGTCAGCGAAACATCCGGCTGGGTGGCGAAGTGGTTCGCCCTGATCCTTGTGTTCGCGGGAACCTACGAGGCTGTGTCGCGCCATTTCTTCGACGCCCCCACCGAATGGGCCTATGACGTGCTGTGCATGGCAGGAGGCGCCCTGTATCTTCTGGGCGCCTCCTATGACTACCTTCACGAGGCCCATACGCGGGTTGACATGTTCTACAACATGCTCCCACCCCGGGGCAAGGCTTTCGTGAACGTGATCTGTTCCCTCTTTCTCTTCTTCCCGCTCATGGGCGTCATGTTCTACCTTGCCTTTACCTGGGCGATCCGCGCCGTGACCATCAAGGAAGTGTTCTTCAACAGCTTCTGGTATCCCCCCGCATGGCCCTATCGCACCGTCTTCGCCGTGGGGCTCTTTTTCCTCCTTCTTCAGGGGGTTGCGAACCTCGTGCGGGATTTTTATTTTATGGTGAGGGGTGAGACTCTTGATTGAACTCAGCGCTGAAGCCGTTACCGCCATAATGCTGGGAGGAGTCTTCGTCCTCGTCATGACGGGGTTCCCCATCGCGTTCGTCATCGGGAGCGTGGCGTTCTTTACCGGGTTCGCCGTTTTCGGACCCACCACCACCTTCCATATTCTGTACAGCCGCTTCTACGACCTGTCGCTGAACTATCCCTACCTGGCGGTCCCCCTGTTCACCTTCATGGGGGTCATCCTGCAGCATTCAGGCGTCACGAAGGACCTCTACCAGAGCCTGTACGAGGCCATGGGCAGGCTCCGGGGCGGCCTGGCGGTTGTGACCATCCTCTTCGGGACGATCCTCGCCGCCTGCCTGGGCGTTATTGCCGCATCGGTCACCATCCTGACCCTCATCGCCCTTGCCCCCATGGTGACCAGGGGATACGATAAGTCCCTCGCGGCCGGATCCATCGTGGCGGCGGGAACCCTCGGCATCCTCATCCCGCCGAGCATCATGCTGGTGGTCTACGCCCCCCAGGCGGGGCTCTCGGTAGGGCAGATGTTCATGGGCGCCGTGTTCCCCGGCCTGCTGCTCTCGGCCTTCTACATGCTCTACGTGGTCATCCGCTGCAGACTGAACCCGGCCCTCGGGCCAGCCATCCCCGAAGATCAGATCACGCCCTTTAACGGCGCGAAACTGCTGAAGCTTCTCAAATCCCTCGTGCCCCCCGTGCTGCTCATCGTAGCGGTGCTCGGGACAATTTTCCTGGGAATAGCGCCCCCCACCGAGGCCGCGGCGGTGGGATGCACCGCTTCCATCCTGTTGGCCATGGCGTATGGCAAGTTCAGCTGGGACCTTATGAAACGGGCGTCCCTCGAGACCATGAAGGTGAGCGCCTTCGTGGTGATGATCGCCGCCATGTGCTACGCCTACGTGGGCATTTTCATGAACGCCGGGGCCGGTGACGTGGTGGCGGAGTTCATCCTCTCCGTTCCGGGAGGGAAATGGATGTCCTTCTTCGTGATCATGGCCATCGTCTTTCTCCTGGGCATGTTCATCGAGTGGATCGGCATCGTGTTCATCGTCGTTCCCATCTTCTCTCCCATCCTGACGGCCCTGGGATTCAATCCCCTGTGGGCGGGCATGATGATCTGCATCAACATGCAGATGGCCTTCCAGACGCCGCCCATGGCCATGTCCATCTTCGTCCTGAAGGGAACGGCCCCGAAGGAGCTCGGCGTGACCATCGGGGACATCATCTGGGGAGTCATCCCCTTCATCCTGATCATCATGGTGGTGCTGGTGCTCTGCTCTTTCTTCCCGGAGATCATCCTCTGGCTTCCGGAAAAGATGATCGGCACGGCGTAACGGAAAGAAGTTTCAAGACAGCAAAAAAGCATCCCGGACTTTTCCGGGATGCTTTTTTTTTGATTTCAGGATTTCGGTGGATACTCCACGGTGCCGAGCACGGCGGCGATCCGCTCTTCGGGAGTGTCGGGGAAGGGGAACCGTCCGCTCTCCCTCCACTGCCGCACTTCTTCCGCCGCAAAGGCGGCTTTTTCCCCGTCAATGGCGCCGTCCCCGGCGATATAGGCCGTGGTGGACGGGAAGGCGAACCTGGAGCCGGATTGTTCCACGATCTCGCCGATCCGGAAGAGGAGGTCCTCCTGGACAGCCAGGAATTCGGCCCATTTTTTCGTCCTGATGTAGGCGAAGACCAGGATGTCCAGGGACGACGGCCCGAAGGACTCTAACCGGGCGAAGGGCACCGGTTCGGCAGCCACCATCGGGTGGGCGTGGAATACGTCCCGGACGGCGGCCAGGATCCATCGGAGCTGATCCCGGGTGGTCTCGTGCCGGAGACGGATGGTTTGCTCCATCAGGGAACCGTTTCTCCGCGATACGTTCACTATCTGCATCTGGGAGAATTCCGCGTTGGGGATGGAGATCACCGTCTGATCCAGGGCTTCGATCTTCGTGGAGCGGAGGCCGATGTGGAGCACTGTGCCCGCCGTGTTGCCGAACCGGCAGTATTCTCCGACCTTCACCGACCGGTCCGCGAAGAGGGTGAGCCCTCCGATGATGTTCTCCACCGTTGGTTTTGCGGCCAGGGAGATTGCCAGTCCCACCACGCCCAGTCCGGTGAGGAGGTGGAAGACAGACAGGCCGAGCTGGGAGAGCCCGTAGAGGAGGATCCACGAGGCCGCCGTGATGCAGATGAGCCTGCTCACGGTCCGGACGAGGCTTGCGTCGATGCTTTCCGGTTCGACCCTGGGCGACAGGATGATCAGTTCGGCGATCACCTCTCCCACCCGGACGGTGCACCACGCCCAGCCGAACCAGCGCACCGCGGAGAAGAACTGGATGAGGAGGATGCACAGACTGCCGGAGATGTTGATGGAGTTGTCCACGAGCAGGATCGTCTGGGTCGAGGTGAGGGAGAGGGCCACTGGGGGAAGGATCCTGAAGATGTTCCCCGCGAAGAGGCTCATGTTCCGGGAGATTTTCCTGAAGAGCCTCCAGATGCCGATGTTCAGCCCAATGAACACCAACAGGGCGAGGGCGAGGCTGATCCATTGCCAGATCGTCTGGTCCTGGATTTCTGCGCCGGACCACTCGGGAAGGATTTCCGTCCACTTCGGCGGGAAGAACCGGCCCGGCGTGACGATGTAATCGTGGTAGGCCCCTTCCGTCGCTCCCGGAAGGTAGGGGAGATGTTCAATCCTGCGGTAGTCGCCCTCGAGGCGGGCAAGGGAGGACGGTGAGAGGAGCCATTTCCCTTCCTCCTCCCCGGATTCGACCCTGGAAAGCTGGAGCTCCGTGCGGGGGATGGTCCAGCGGCTGATCTTCCGCTCGCTTTCCTTGTTCCGGTCTTCCCCCCCGGGTATGGCCCCGAGATGCGGAAGACCGATGCGGTCAAGAATTTCCTTGAGGAGCAGGGCACCTTCCCGGGCGGCGTCATCCCTGAGGACGAGGGGAACTTCAGAGAGATCCAGGCACTGCATGGCCCGCTCGAAGTGGTACCTGGCCAGGTCTCCCTTTTCCACCGCTTCGGGGGGGTGGACGAAGAAGCCGGGAGCGCTCCGGGAGATCATCATGGCCTGCTGCAGGTAGTGATGTCCCGTGTTCATGTGGGTGATAAAGGATGTGAGGGTATCCCGGGGAGAGGACCGGTCGGCGGGGGTCAGGGAATCGGTCGCCGAGCCGGCGGCGATTCCGGACAGGAGCAGGAGGAACGCCAGGAAAACGGTGAAAAGGGCAACGGGACGGCGGGCATTCATGGAGCATCATCTCCTTGGCATTGGTCGTCAGGGATACCTTCCGGCCTGTTCCAGCCCATGCCGGGGATCCTTCGGAAGCGTCTTCCGGCTGAAACAGTACCAGAGGAAGCTTCCCTATGCAAATGTTTCGGACGGATTTTTCCTCTCCTGGACCTGGAGTATACTCTTTGTTGAATGAACCGGCCGGCGGCGAAGGAGGATGGGGAAGATGAGCCCAAGTCCATGGTGTGAACCCTCTCCCGGACTGCGGCCGGAAGAGGGGGGAGCGGCGGGATGACCGCGGAATTCGCGAGAGGATTTCGGGCGTCGGTGCCTGCAGGGATCGGCGTGCTGGTGTACGGGCTTGTCTTCGGGGTGCTGGCTGCGGAAAAGGGAGTGTCGGCTCCCCTGCTGGCAGTGATGAACGTGGCCGTTTTTTCAGGCTCTGCCCAGCTCATCCTCGTGGGAATGTGGAGCGGAGGTTTCCCCGTCTGGCAGGTGGCCCTCGCGGCTGCGGTGGTGAACGTGCGGTATTTCCTGCTCACCGCGGCGGTGGCTCCTCTGCTCGAACCCTTCGGGAAGTTCGGGAGGGCCTGGAGGGTCCACTTCGTCACCGACGAGAACTGGGCGGTGACCATGGCGGAGGGCAGGAGAAGGCAGGTCTCGGGCGATTTCCTTGTCGGCGGGGGAGTCTGCGTGGGGCTGTTCTGGTTTTTCAGCGTCATGGCAGGCCACGGCCTCGGGTACTCCATCGCCGCTCCGGAACGGTTCGGCCTTGATTTCGCCTTCACTTCCCTGTTCGCGGCCCTTGCCGTCACCATGTGGCGCGGCCGGAAGGATATTTTCCCCTGGACGGTTTCCGCCGCCGTCGCTTTCGCTGCCTTCAAGCTTCTTCCCGGCGCATGGTATGTCCTCCTGGGGGGAGCGGCAGGCGCAGCGGCCGCCGCGGTGAGGGGAGGGGAAGAACGGTGACGCTCTCCGGAGGGAATGCCTGGGCGGTCATCGCTCTTGCCGCGCTGTTCGTCTATGCCATCCGGTTTCTGGGCATGACCTTCGGCAGCCGTCTCCCGAAAACCGGCGCTGTCAGAAGGGCCATGGACGCCCTCCCCGGGACCATCTTCGCCGCCCTGGTCTTTCCGGGGCTCGCGGAAGCCGGCATTCCCGGCATGGCCGCCGCAGGGGTGATTTTCGCGGCGGTGCGGAAAACCGGCAGCGTCTTCCTGGCCATGATCCTCGGGATGGGGACGGTGGCCCTCCTCAGGGCTGTCGCCGGGAGCTGACGTCCTCCCGGGAGGCTTCTCGATGCCGGTCTTCGTCCCATGCTTCCCCGGCGAGGGCGAGGGCGCCGCAGATCCCTGCGTTTTCCTCCAGCAGGGGAGGCACGATATAGCCCGACAGATCCCCTGTCAGCTCCGGGGCGGAAATGTAGCCGCCGAGGGCTTCCCGTACCCCGTCCCTCACCATGGCGAAGAACCGCTCCCTCCCCAGGAGTCCCGCCCGGGGAACGCTTCCGCCGAGGATCACCCTGCGGGGGGAGATGGTGCAGACCAGGTTGGCGAGCGCAAGGGCTGTGTACCTGGCTGTCAGGATCCATGCCTCGTGGTCTCCGGGAAGGTCTTCAGAGGGGATTCCCGTTCTTTTCCGGATGGCAGGCCCGGAGCACAGGCCTTCCCAGCAGTCGCCGTGGAAGGGGCAGATCCCGGGGAAGGCGTCGCCGGGAAGCCGGGGAACGCGGATATGCCCCGCCTCCGGGTGCACCAGGCCGTGGAGCGGCCTGCCTCCGACCATGATCCCGGCCCCGATGCCGGTGCCCATGGTGATGTAGACGAAGTCGTCCAGTCCCCGGGCGGCCCCCCACCGGCGTTCCCCCAGGGCGGCGGCGTTCACGTCGGTGTCAAACCCCACGGGGACGTCCGGGAAGGCCCCCCTGAAGACGCCCAGGATGTCGGCATTCCGCCAGCCCTCCTTGGGCGTGGTAGTGATATGGCCATAGGATGGAGAGTGAGGATCGAGGTCTACCGGGCCGAAGGATCCGATGCCCAGGGCGCGGAAAGGGCCCCGGCGCTCTTCCTCGCAGCGGAGCCACCCTATGACGGAGTCCAGGGCAGTTTCCGGATCGCTCCCCGAGGGAAATTCGGCCCTGTTGATGTCTTCCGGGCCCGTCCCCGTGGCGCAGACGATTTTCGTTCCTCCGGCTTCGATGCCTCCGAAAAGAGGGATGTCGT
>JAPXRK010000013.1:12007-14140 GCA_033813575.1 Synergistales bacterium | reverse complement strand
GCCCAGGGCTTTGCCGATGGCCTCGATGGAGGGAATCCTGTTCTGCATGTCGTCGTAGCCGTTTCCGTAATACTGCTCCGCCGGCATGACGGTGACCTTCGCGTTTTCCGCGGCTTTCCGAAAGGAGGGTATCTCCTTCATGATGTCGATGACAAGGTGGGCCAGTTCCTTTATGGATGCGTTGTTGCCCGGGTTTCCGATGTTGAAGATTTTTCCGTTGCTGGCCTCTTCATTTGCAAGAATGGCCAGGAGAGCGTCGATGCCGTCGGAGACGTAGGTGAAGCTCCGGTGCTGCTCTCCGCCGTTGACGAGGGTGATGGGGCGTCCGGAGAGAATGTCGAAGACCATCTGGGTGATGGACCGGGCGGTCCGCTCCTCGGCGTCCCTGAAGGTGTCGAGCCTGGGGCCGATCCAGTTGAAGGGGCGGAAGAGGGTGTACCGGAGTCCCCTTTCCTGGCCGTAGGCGGCGATGACCCTGTCCATCATCTGCTTGCCGCAGCTGTAGATCCAGCGCATCTTGCAGATGGGGCCCACGATGAGGGGGCTTTCGTCTTCCCTGAGGACGGTGTCGCTGCTCATGCCGTAGACTTCCGAGGTGGACGGGAAGATGACCCTCTTCTTCGCTTCGGCGCACATGCGGACGATCTTCAGGTTCTGTTCGAAATCGAGCTCGAAGGTCCAGAGGGGCTTGCTGAGGTAGTAGGCCGGCTTGGCGATTCCGGCGAGGGGAAGAACCGCGTCGCTTCCCGCTACGGCCTTTCTCATCCAGTCGTCGGCGGTGAAGATGTCTCCCTGGGTGAAGGAGAAGTTCGGGTGTCCGTCGTATTTTTCGAGGTTCATGCCGGAAAGGTCGAAGGCGTTCACCTTCCAGTCCGTCCCGTGCAGGATGCCTTCGATGAGATGGGATCCGATGAAGCCGTTGGCCCCGAGAATCAGTATGTTCACTTTTTGAAACCTCCCAACGCTGTTCTTTCGTTCCTTGAACGAAGGGCAGACTGCGCCCCGTGCAGTATATCACGTTCTTCCGCCACCAGGGCAGGGGGAGCCGGCCGTGCTTCGGCTATTCCAGCAGGGAGCCCTCCCCGAGAGTTTTGCCGAGGAACTCGCCGTCTTCTTCAGGTTCTCCCTCGAACTGGGCGCGGAGGATCCGGAGGCAGCCCTTTCCTGTTTTTACCCTCAGGGGCGATCGGGAGAGGACCGTGCCCTGGGGCATCCCGTCGTCCGGGCACTCCTCAGGCAGGGCTTTCCATATGAAGAGCTTTTTCCCCTCCCGGAAGGCGAAGGCCCCGGGAAAGGGGTGGGTCACGGCCCGAACGAGGTTGTAAATCTCCGGAGCGTCCAGGCTCCAGTCGATCTTCCCGTCGGCGGGGGTCCGCCTGCCGAAAAGGGTTGCTTCCTCCTCGATCTGGGGGATGCCGGGCGCCGTCCCGGCGGCGATGGCGTCAAGATTTCGGGCGATCAGGAGCCTGGCTGCCCCGGCGACCTTTTTCCCCACGTCGAAGGCCGTGTCTTCGAAGAGGATGGGTACCCGCTCCCGGTCCACCATGTCTCCTGCGTCGGCGCGCCTGACCATCCGGTGGAGGGTGGCTCCCGTCTCATGCTCCCCCCTGAGGACGGCCCAGTTGATGCAGGCCCTTCCCCTGTATTTCGGCAGCAGGGAGCCGTGCATGTTGAAGGCCCCCAGGGGAGGGATCCGCAGGAACCGCTCCGGGATCATGGACCTGTAGTAAAAGGAGAAGATCACGTCGGGGCGGAGGGAGAGAAGAAGCTCGTATTCAGCGTCCCCCAGGGAAACGGGGGTATGGACGGGGACGCCCGCCTCGCGGCCGAGCTTCGCCACGGAGGGGAACCAGATCTCCTCGCCGGGGTCATCCTCGTAGGTGAAGAGGGCCTCCACCGTCACGCCCCTGCGGAGGAGCTCCTCAAGGCAGACGTACCCCACCTCGCTGTAGGCGAAGACTGCTGCGCGGAGGTCAGTCACGGTCCCATTCCCGCCGGATGACGTACCGGGGCCTCTTACGCACCTCTGAGTAGATCCGGCCGATGTACTCGCCGATGATGCCCACGCAGGACATGGTGATCCCCATGAGGAAGAAGTTGATGTTCAGCAGGGTGAAGACCCCTTCGGCCTCG
>JAPXRK010000013.1:0-11997 GCA_033813575.1 Synergistales bacterium | reverse complement strand
CCTCGGGACCGACGATGAGTCGGCGGAGGAGCAGGAAGAGGACGAAGAGGAAGCTCAGGACCGACACGGCCATGCCGATCATGGTGACCGCCTGGAGGGGAAAGAGGGAGAATCCCGTCATGAGGTCGAAATTGAGGCGGATGAGCCGGAAAAAACTGTACTTCGACGTGCCGTGCTCCCTCTCGTTGTGTCCCACGGGGATCTCCACGGGATTCACGGCGAACTTCTGGGCCAGGGCGGGGATAAAGGTGGTGCTCTCGCAGCTCTGGTTGATGATGTTGACGATGTCCCGCCTGTAGCCCCGGAGCATGCAGCCGTAATCGTTCAGGCGGAGGCCGGTGATCCTGTTGGTGATGGAGTTCACGATCCTGGACGCCATCTTGCGGAATTTCGGGTCCTGCCTGTTCTGCCTCACCGTCCCCACCACGTCGTGTCCCTCGTCGATCTTCGCGACGATCCGGGGGATTTCCTCCGGGGGGTTCTGGAGGTCGGCGTCGAGGGTGATGATGATCTCCCCCCTTGAGTGGTCGAATCCTGCCATGATGGCCATGTGCTGGCCGAAATTGCCGTTGAAGTCGAGGATCCGGACGGTCTTCGGGTTCGCCTTGTGAAATTCGTACAGGAGCTGGAGGGACCTGTCCCTGCTGCCGTCGTTCACGAAAATCACCTCGTAGGGACGGTTCATTCCCTCCAGGGCCGCATGGAGGCGCGGAAAAAGGTGGGGAAGGCATTCTTCCTCGTTGTAGACCGGTATGACCACTGAAACGAGGCCTTGTTCAGGCATGGCGGAACATCTCCTTTTCCGGGGACCGTTTCCCCGCAGTACGGGATCGAATCGTCAGGCGGCAGGGCTGCCGCTCTATTTTGTGGGTGACAGCCTTTTCGTTACCGGCGGTTCACGAGGACGACCCTCTTCTCCGTTTTCAGGGCGACGGATGAGATGTGGGGGTCGAGAAGGGCCAGGATTTTCTCCAAGTGCCCGTCACTGATGACCAGGATGACCCTCCTGTTCCCGTCCCAGAGCTCCTTGAGCTGTTCCTCTCCGATGAACCAGGAAGGATCCTGTTCCTGCTTCGCCCCGAAATCGAGCTCCCCGAGGTAATTGACGAGCACGATGCGCTGCTTCAGGTAGAAGGGAAGTCCCTGGTCGTAGTTTCCGTACTGGGCGATCACGTCACCGGGGCGGCGGAGTTCCGCCACCGCTGCTGCGAGTTCCTTCGCGGAGAGCAGGCCGTCATAGAGGGTAAACACCCTCTTGAAGGAAAACATCACGAGGAAGGACAGCAGGCAGAGGGAGACCGCCAGGAGACGGAATCGTCCTTTTCGGTAGAAATACCACCCTGCCGCGGCGAAGGCCGAGAGGGACGCCGCCACAGGAAGGGAATAGGGCAGGAGTTTCCCGGCGGAGATGCGGCTGTTGAAGAATGGATACACCAGCAGGGCCAGGATGAAGGGAATGAGCAGAACGGAGTTCCAGAGGAGGAACCTCTTTATCCTCTTCCCGTCTTCTTCTGACACCGCGCGGTGGAGCAGCCTCCCCATGAGGACGGCGAGGGGAGGGAAGACGGGGATGATGTAGGGAATAAGCTTGGAGCTCGACAGGGAGAAAAAGAGAAAGATCACGGCGAACCAGAGAAACAGGAAAAGTTCCTCCTTCCGTTCTTTTCCGAGGGAACGGAGCGGCGAAGGAACGGCGGACCTCAGTGCCCCGGGCAGCAGCCCGGTCCAGGGGAAGAGCCCCAGAAGCAGGATGGGGATGAAGAACCAGACCGGTTCGTACCGGCCGTGCATTGTCGTCGCGTACCGCAGAAAATGCTCCTGGATGAAGAAGAAGTAGAAGAAATCGCCGTTCACCAGGCAGACAACGATGAACCAGGGCAGGGCGAGGGCCGCGAAGAGAATGATGCCGGGAAGGAAGAGGGCGGACCGGACGATATCCCACCGCCTGGTGAGGATCATGTACCAGAAAATGATCCCGCCGGGCAGGACGATGCCGATCAGGCCCTTGGTGAGAAGGGCGAGGGCCGCTCCTGCGTAGAAAAGCAGGTAGAAGCGCCTGTTCTTTTCCAGCCCGAACCAGAATCCCGTCATGGAGACCGTGATGAAGAACGAGAGGGGCATGTCGGTGATGTTGATCTGGGAAACGGCAAAATAAACAAGGCTGGTGGCCAGGATGCCCGATGAATACAGGGCTGTTTCCCGGCCGAACATTGATTTTGCGAGGAAAAACGTGGAGAGAATTCCTCCAAGGGCGAGGAAGGCCGGCCAGAACCGTCCGGAAAACTCGTTCTCTCCGAAAACGGACTGGGCGGCGGCGGTCAGCCAGTAATGAAGCACCGGTTTTTCGAAGTATTTGATATAGTTAAGCCTTGGGGTGACGAAATCACCTGTTTCGCGCATTTCCCTGGGGATTTCGGAGTAGCGTCCTTCATCAGGCTCGAGGAGTCCGTGGCTTCCGAGGCCCCAGAAATAGAGAGTGACGGACAGAAGAACGAGAAGCAGCAGTTTCAGGGCGGTGCCGGGGCGGGAGAAATTCATCGTACCATCCTTCCGGAAATTAGTTGTGACCGTGAATTTTACAATTCTACACGATACTCTTCCCGATGGGGAAGAATTCTGCACGAACTCCTCCCGTTTTTGGAAGCGTCATGGAGTATAATCCTTCAATGCACCCGAAAGCGAGGTATGTTCATGGACAGGCTCACATTTTTGCTCCTCGCCGGATCGGCGGTCTTCAACGCCTCGGCGAACACTCTCATGAAGCTGGCCTTCGGCCACCAGAAGGATCTGCTCGACGGGGGGGCGGTGAACGCGGTGCTCCGCATCGTCCTCAATCCCTGGGCCGTGGCCGGGGTGGGCTGTTTCGGCATCTCCTTCGTCTTTCTCAGCGCGGCGCTGACGAGGACCGATCTCTCCCTGGCCTACCCTTTCATGGCGGGGCTGGTCTTCCTTCTGGTCCTGGCCGTTTCCGTGCTCTTTTTTTCGGAACAGGTCACTCTCTGGCGCCTTGCTGGCGTAGCGGCCATACTGGCGGGAATCTGGATCATTTCGGTGAAAGGCTGAGCCGGGCAGGTTGAAGGCAAAGGTTCCCCTCTGCATGTACGGGCATTGAAAACGAGAACGAGGCAAGGAGAAAGGAGAGGATCGAACAAATGAACGCAGTGTCGATCAGAGAAAAAGCTGCAGCCCTGTCGGATAAACTCACGGAGCTCCGGCGGAAGTTCCATGCAAACCCCGAACTCCCCTGGCAGGAAAAAGAGACATCCCTCTTCGTGGAGGAATACCTCCGGAACCTGGGCCTCGAAAACATCCGCAGGGGCTTCGGCGGCACGGAATGCGGAGTAGCTGCGGACCTCAGGGGAGCAAAGCCCGGCCCGTGCGTTGCCCTTCGGGGCGACATGGACGCCCTTCCCCTGGAAGAGGAGAACGATCTTCCCTACCGCTCCACCCGTCCCGGCGTCATGCACGCCTGCGGCCACGACGCCCATACCGCCATCCTCCTCGGCACGGCGGAGATTCTCGCCTCCATGAAGGACGAGCTTTCCGGAACGGTCCGCTTTCTCTTCCAGCCCGCCGAGGAGGCGGGGTACAACTCCGGCGCCCCGAAGATGATCGAGGAGGGAGCCCTGGACGGCGTTGCCGCCGTGGGGGGGCTGCACGTCTGGTCCCTTCTCCCGGCGGGAAAGCTGGGATGCCGGGTGGGTCCGGTCATGGCCTCCGCCGACATCTGGGACCTCAAGATCCAGGGGAAGGGCGGCCACGGCGCCATGCCCCACAAGGCCGTCGATCCCACAGTGACGGCAGCAACGGTGATCTCGACTCTCCAGACGGTGGTGAGCAGGGAGATGGACCCCCAGGAGACGGTGGTGCTGAGCGTCGGGAAGATGGAAGCGGGCACGGCGGTCAACATCATCCCCGACACGGCCAGGGTGGCGGGAAACGTGCGGACCACCAGCCGGGACGTCCGGGCCCGGATGGAAGGCATCATGAAGAGGGTAGCCGACGGCATCTGCGCCGCCATGAGATGCACCGCTGAACTGACCTACACCCCCATCTACCCGGTCACGGTGAACGACCCGGAAGTGACTGCCGTGATGCGTTCCGCAGCCGCCGAGACGCTCGGTGAGGAGTATATCGAGGAAGTCCCGGTGGCCATGGGGTCGGAGGACTTCAGCTACTACGGCGAAAAGGTCCCCGCCGCCTACGTCTTGCTGGGCATCGCGGACGAGGCGAAGGGAACGGACAACCAGCACCACAATCCCAGGTTCAACGTGAACGACGACGTCCTTCCCTCCGGCGCTGCTCTCCTTGCAGCATTCGCCGCCCGGATGACAGAACGTTCCAGCTAAAGGAGACGAAAAAAGAGGGCTCCCGGGGATTTTCCCGGGAGCCCTCTTTTTTTACAGTTGTCTTACTCTACCTCGAAATCGATGATCTGGTCAGGCTCGGTCCTGTCATTGACGAAAATCTCCACCCGGAACGCGCCCTTCGGCCAGGGATTACCGCCGTTGTTGAGGGTGCTGTAGACGAAGATGTCCGAACCGTGATCCTCGGTGTTCAATTCCACGTCGGTAATATGCTGGTTTTCCTTGACGAAGAACCACGAAAAGCGGATTTTCGTGTTCGCCGGGGCCGAGAGCAGCTTCCCCACGGCGTAGAAGGCGGGAGACTCCGGCGTGTAGGCAATAAGCCTGTCAAGAGGTTTTCCGTCCTTCATCGCTGACGACATGTACCCGTCTGCCACCTGCGCGTTTTCGGGAAGAGACGCAGTCCCGGTTTCCGCGGCTCCTGCCGCAGATGCGAAGCAGCAGACCAGAGCCAAAAGCGCCGCAAAAATCATCTTCCGACCTCTCATTTTTTTCCCCTCCTCCTCAATTGAAGAATCCCTCCCGGAGCACCCTGGAGGGATTCTATCACAGCGCGGGAATAAAAAAAACAAAAAACGATCATTCGCAGTCCGGACAATGGTCAATAGGCTGCAACCACTCTTGCGTTCTTCACCTTCGCCAGGTTTCTGGAGATCCGGTTCCAGTACACTGTCGCCGACCCCCCGTAGTAGCGCCCCAGGGCCGCTTTCGTGTCGCCGTAAGCCTTGAGGTAGCGTGAGAGGAGGAGGCTCCCCGCCGCGATGCCCATCTCCGGGTCGAGCAGGTCTTCTTCCTCCATAATGCCGTTCGCCTGGAGGAGTCCGGCGTGGACCTTCCACATGACCTGCATTATTCCCGCCGCCCCCGCAGGGCTCCGGGCATCCGGCCGGAAATGGCTTTCCGTGTTCGCCACCGCCACGATCAGGTCCAGGGGAACATTGTACTTCAGGGAATACTTCCAGAAGGCGTTGGCCTGGACAAGGGCGGATTCACGGCACACCTCGCCGTTTTGGGACTGGATGAACCGGGAAAGGGACCCCGTGCTTTCCGACGCCGCGGCAAAGGCTATGGCGGCAGCGTCATGAGCTTCCAGGAATGTCCCGGCCGCGGACACAGCAGACGAAGCGAGACCGGAGACCAATCCGCGTGCGAGAGCCGCTGATTCGGCATCACCGGTCCACCGGACCTGGGAAAGCCGCGTTCTCCCCGGGAAAAGGGGGCTGTCGTGCTGTCCTTTCCCGACCGTCAGGAGAAAAGCTGCTGCGGATAGAACCAGAAGGGCTGCCATGCTTTTTCGAAACATCAGGTTCATGGTACTCCCTCCTTTGTCAGGAGAAAAAAATACCTTCCGCGGAAAAGTGTCTGCGGAAAGGATTTTGATTATAACTGAAAGGGAGGTTCTGGCAAATTTTGTCCGAAAAAGTTAACCCTGACACCGGAAGAGTTCATAGTGGAAAGAGATATCTGAAAATTAAACGGTGATTTTGTGCACTGAAGGAGGAAAATCCCTGTCGATTTATCATTTCCGGGGAACTTCCTGAACTTGCTTTAGTAATGAATACAGAAAAACAAAAAAACAAAAAAGAGGATTAGCCCTTTTCATATTGTCAAATTCCCTGCGAATCTTTAGAATAAGAAACTGAACCGCATCTTATCCCATCTTTCTGGAGGGATCACCGTGGCAGGAAATGCAAGGAAGAGAAAAGGGTTCAGCCTGGTGGAGCTGCTTATCGTCATCATCATCATCGGCATTCTGGCGTCCGCCATGCTGCTTCTCATGGGCACGGCGGAGGACAAGGCGGAGGCGACAGCCATCCTCAGCGACATGCGGTCCATGAAATCGGCCATGATCATCTTCAAGCTGGAGAAAGGGCGGTGGCCGGAACGTACCTCCGACGACGCCGAGATACAGCGGTTGTTCGGGGGTGCCTCCCTGGAAAATTTTGATCTCGTTTCCAGCGGGGACGAGTACGCTTACGTCCTCTACGACCTCTCGAAAAATAAGGGCAAGTCGGACGGAGTGAGGGAAAAGCTGGCCCTCATGGCTGATTCATCGGGTCTGCTGAAAAAGGGAAGCTCGGTTCCCTCGGCTACACCCGAATCGTATACCGCTGATGGGGCTGAGGTAGAAATGAAGGTCCACTGAGTCCAACCGGATTTTTTTGAATTTGGTTCGTCAGGGGGGAGAGGGACAGAAGTCTTTCTCCTCCCCTTTTTTCTTCCTTAAGACAGAATCCGGGCCGGCGCTTTTTCGGGAGGATTGCCCCCGGCAGCACCGGCCCGGCATTATTCACTTTCTCTGTTTTGCTTCCTCAGTTCCGGTCCGAAATCTCCTGCATTTCCTTCAGCACCGACTCAAGCTTTTTCATTTCTTTTCCGTACTTTTCCCAGTCGTCCTCCCGGAGGGCCTTCCTGGCTGCGTCCCAGGCATCGGAAGCCTCCCTGGCAAGAATGGCGAGGCCTGCAGGTTCGCCTTCAGGACGGGCGGGCCGCAGCGGAGCCTCCGCACCCGGACTGAAAGAGCTTCCCCCCTGCCCGTCAGAAGAACCAAGGAGCCGGAGAAGAGACTCCTCCAGCGTCTCTCCCCAGACGACCCTGCCGCCGGTAGAGGTGATGACCCGTCGCAGCTCGGGGAGTTCGCTGTTCTCGGCCCTGAGGTACAGGGGCTGGACGTAGAGGATGCCGTCTCCCACGGGCACGACGGTCATGTTGCCCCGTATGACGGCGGATCCTCTCTGGCTCCACAGGGAAAGCTGGGCGGAAATCTCGGAGTTCTGGTTCGTCAGGGCCTCCACCTGGGAGGGGCCGTAGATGAGCTTCTGCTTCGGGAACTGGTAGACGAGCAGCTCACCGTAATTTTCACCGTCGGAACGCCCGGCCATCCAGGCGATCATGTTGTCCCGGTTGACGGGCATGAAGGGGGTGATGAGGACGAACTCCGATTTCTCCTCCCCGGCGAGGCGCATGTTCACGTAGTAGGCCTCGAGGTTTCCCTTCCTGTCACCGCTTCCGATGCGGTCCCACACGTCTTCCCTGTTGTAGAAGGTGTTGGCGTCGGTCATGTGATAGACCCGGTAAATTTCGCTCTGGATGTTGAAAAGATCCTGGGGGTACCGGAGGTGGCTCCTCAGCCCCGACGGCATTTCGGACAGGGGGCGGAAGATGCCGGGGAAAACGCCGCTCCATGCCTTCAGCACCGGGTCGTCAGGGTCGGAAACATAGAACTTCATGGTGCCGTCGTAGGCGTCCACGGTGGCCTTCACGCTGTTCCGGACGTAGTTTACCGCCTGTCCCCCGCCGAGGGAAACGGGCTGGGAGTAGGGGTACCTGTCGGCGGCGGTGTAGGCGTCCTGCATCCACACGAGCCTGCCGTCGAAGACCACAAGGTAGGGGTCATGGTCGAAAAAGAGGAACGGAGCGACCCGGGAGAGCCTCTCCCGGATGTTCTGATGGTATTTCACCCGGCTGTTTTCAGTGAAGACGTCGGAGAACAGGATCTTGAAATCGGCGAACCGAATCGCATAGAGGATCCGCCGGAAAAGAGAGCCTATGGGAACGCCCCCCTTGCCGTCGTAGACGGTCCGCACGTTGGAGTCTCCCATGGGATAGTCGAACTCCTTCACCGTGGTGCCCACGAAGATGTAGGAACTCGGCTTCTCTCCGTAGTAAATCTCGGGCCGTTCGATCGAAAGGGGAACTTCCGTCCTCGGGGGGAGGTCCCGGACCCAGAGCCTGGGCAGTCCCGAACCGGCCACCTCGTTGACGGGGTTCATGACGATGCCGTAGCCGTGGGTGAATTCTAGGCGGGTGTTGATCCATGTGGGATTCTGCATGCCCTTCAGGTCCAGCTCCCTCGGGGAGAGCATGACCTGGCGGTACTGGCCGCCGAAGGTGTACCGGTCGATGTCGATGCTGGAGAAGTCATAGTAGGTCCTGATCTCCTGGAGCTGCTTGTAGCTCCTGAGAAGGGGCGCGTGGTCCCAGAGGCGGATGTTCTCGATGGTGTCCCTGTTCTGTTCCACGTTTTCCCAAGTGATGGAATCGTCCGGGGTGACCGTTCTCAGGGAGATGTCCTCAAGGCCGTAGGCCTTGAGGGTCGATTCGATGTTGTACTCGATGAACCGTTTCTCCCGGTCGAATTCGTTGGGTTCCACGAAATATTTCTGGACTATGGCGGGGTAGACGCCGCCCAGGAGGATTCCGGACACGATGACAAGCCCCGCGACTCCGAGGGAGAATTTCCAGGTCTTTCTGAGCATGCTCACGAGGAGGGAGACGCCAAGGAGCGCCGCAAGGACGGCGAGTACGTTCAGGGCGAGGAGTTCGGCGTGGATGTCCGTATAGCCTGCCCCGAAAACCACGCCGGAGGGGGAGAAGAGCAGGTCGTACCTGTCAAGTATGTAGCCTGCGGACCAGAGGAATGCCCCGGCGGACGCAAGGAGGGCGAGATGGTTCCGCATTTTTGCCGGCACCGCAAGGGAGGCCAGGTCCCTGTTCCTCGGCAAAAGGAAGGCGGCATATGGCCCGCCTGCCGTCACAAGGCACAGGAAGACGATGTTGAGGGCTTTCGCGTGGAGGAATCTCCAGAAGGGAAGGCCGAAAACATAAAAGCCGATGTCATGGCCGAAAATGGGGTCTGTCTCCCCGAAGGGCGTGCCGTGGAGGTACCTGAGGACCATGGTCCACTCCCCGGTCATGGCCGCCCCATTGCTGACCCCGAGGAACAACGCGACCGCGGCGACGGCGAACCCCGCCGCCTTCGCTCCAAGAAGCCCCTCCTGCTCGGGGTAGAGAGCCCTCAGGTTTCTCCTGGCTGCCCAGAGATTCAGCCACAGAAGGGCGGCGTAGAGCAGGAAACCGGCTCCGAAGAGGGGGACGCGGGCGAGGAGACGGGTCCAGAAGACGGTACCGTATCCTTCGGTGTCGTACCAGAGGTAATCCGTGTAAAACTCCGCAAGGGCCGGGAACAGAACAAGGAACAACAGTGCCGCTCCTCCAGCAAGCAGAAGCCCCTTGTTGATTCTGAACGGAAAAGAAGGAAACGGGCGCTTCGGGGAGGGATTCTCCCCGGGGAACCATTCGTCGTTTGGGAACCAGTCGTTTTTAGTCATAATGGTTCATTCTATAGGACTTTTCCGGGATGTCAAAATGAAGAAGAGGAAGATTTTTTTTGGATACATTATACGTCTTGCGGTTTCCTTGACAGACCCCCCTGCTCAGTGGTACCTATATAATCGTCTGTCGACAGTAGACGAAAGGTTTTGTAGAGGAGGTCTCTCCATAAACAGCATAACGAACCACCAGTCGCTCGCGAGGGAAGTGGCGGATTTTCTTCGCCGCGAGCTTCTCGTGTCAAGCAAGTACTCCCAGGGGACCTTCATCCGCGAGGAGGAACTGGCCAGGGAGCTCAACATCAGCCGCGCCCCGGTGAGAGAGGCCCTGAAGGAGCTCGAGGGGCAGGGACTCGTGCGGTCCATCCCCAGGAAGGGATCCATAGTCCTTGGCTTTACCCCGGGGGATGTGGAGGAGCTCTATGACATCCGTTTCGCCCTTGAGACCCAGGTGTTCGAGGCGCTGGTGAAGGACCGTCTTCTCTCTGAAGAGGACTACGGGAGGATGAACGGCCTTTACGAAGAGCTGTTGGATGTGGCGTCGAGCTCCATGGAAAAAAGCGAAAAAGTAATCACCTTCAGCAGGATCGACCTTGATTTCCACCTGTACATAGCTGAACGGTCCGGCAGGCCCTGGACCATCAGGATACTGAAGGGCGTGTATTTTCAGCTCCATCAGGCCATGGTGCAGCACCTGGAGAAGGAAGAGGAACTGGCCTACTCCGCAATGGAACACCTGAAGATCATCCAGTCCCTGAAAGAGGGAAATCTTGACGCATTACGGGAAAGCAGGCACTACAGCTACTTCCACAGAAGGCTGAGGGACCGGGAGAAGCTTGAGGCTTCCGGCATGTAAGGAAAGAAAAGGAGTGATGGCCCGGGGGGTGACGATATGTTTTCAGCAGCAGGCGCCGTTTTTTGTTTTCATGCACACTGAATTATACGAGGAGGAATGACATCATGTTCAAAAAGACGTTTACGGCAGCAGCGGCAATGGTTCTTGTCCTCGGTCTCTTCTGCGGGGCCGCCTTCGCGAAAGCCGAAATCAAGCTTTCGAACCAGTTCCCCCCGTCCCACCATGTTTCCAAGGGCCTCATCGTGTTTGCCGAGAAAGTGGCCGAGCATTCCAAGGGCGAGCTTACAGTGAAGGTGTTCGACTCCGCCCAGCTTTTCAAGGATACCGAGATCGTCGAAGCCCTCCAGGACGCCCTCATCGAAGTCGGCCTCGTCCCGGTGAACAAGTGGTCCGGCATGATCCCCGCCGCCGACGTCTTCGAGATGCCCTTCGTCTTCAAGGACCTCGAGTCCCCCAAGAAGTTCCTTGCTGCAGGGGCGGACAAGATCCTCGACGAGGAGTTTCAGAAGAAGGGCGTCAAGACCCTTTTCTGGGTTGACTACGGATACATCCAGTTCTTCAACAACAAGCACCCCCTGAAGACCCCCGCGGATTTCCAGGGCCTGACCATGAGGACATTCAGCAGCGGCGACGCCGAGACCCTGAAGGCCCTCGGCGCAGCTCCCACCGTCATGAGCTCCTCCGAAATGTACATGGCCCTTCAGAGGGGAACGGTGGACGGCGCTACCACCGGCATGCCGGCGGCAGTCTCCCGCAAGGTCCACGAGGTCCAGAAATACATGACCATGGCGAACTACACCACTGCGCAGTTTGTCGTCCAGGGAAACCTCGACTGGTGGAACGGCCTCTCCGCCGAACTGAAGGATGCGGTCGTCAAGGCCGGGCTTGACGCTGAGGAATGGATCCGCGGAGCCATCGCCGAGTCAGAAAACGCGGCGGAAAAGGTAATCCGCGAGGCAGGTGTGGAGATCTACTCCCCCACCGCGGAAGAGCGGGAAGCTTTTGTGAAGAGCACGGAGCCCGTGCGCAAGACTTTTGCCGAGAAGACGGGGGAAGTCGGCCAGAAGCTCATCGATATGGCCATCGCCGTTTCCAAGTAGCATTACCCGGAAAAGAGCATTCTCTGGAGCGGGAGGGGCGTCCCTTCCCGCTTCTTTTCTCAAATACGAGCAAAGGGGCATTTTTCATGTTCAAAATCTTTCGAAACGCAGTGGAAAAGGGAAACCTGATCCTCGGGTACGTCAGCGGTCTCGGCATCCTCCTCATGGGACTCATGCTCTTCTACGAGGTGGTCTGCCGCTATTTCTTCCGGTCTCCCACCATCTGGGCCCAGGAGATGTCCATCTATCTCTTCATGTGGACCATGCTCGCCGGGGGCGCCTACACTCTCCAGCAGGGCAAGCACGTCCGCATCGATCTCCTGGTGGAGCATCTTTCCATCCGGACTCAGCACTTCCTGGAAATGATCACAAGCGTGGCCGGGCTGGTCTTCTGTGCCGTGATCACCTGGCAGGCCTACGGGATGATAGTCGCCTCCATCGGGTACAACAAGGTTTCCGCGACACTTCTCCGGGTTCCCATGTGGATTCCCCAGATGGCTCTTCTTCTCGGATTCGCCCTTCTGACCCTCCAGTTCGCCATCATCATCGTCGACCGTTATCAC
>JAPXRK010000012.1:0-14950 GCA_033813575.1 Synergistales bacterium | reverse complement strand
CCTTAAAGCAGAGGGAGTGTTGCCGGGCACAGCGCCAAGGCCGAGAAACCGACAAGGATGTCGGTTTCAGGCGCAGTTGTCACGGATGACAATGTGCGCCGGCGGCCCAAGCGAGCACCGGTGACGCTCCCCGCTGCCGAAAGGGTTGATATGTTTGTTATACCAGATGGTTCCGAATCAATTTAATTCAGGCATCCTCCATGGGCAGGACGATGCCCCCCTGGGGGATCACGTAGGACGTGAAGTTCTCGCCGTACTTCTCTGCCAGGGAGGGCAGGATGTCCGCCAGGGACTCCGCCTTCTCGCAGAACATGAGTTCGCTGTCCTCCCTGCCGGATCTGGAGTACAGAAGGATGGTGCATTCCTTCGCCAGTCGGGCCAGGTAGTACAGCTTGTGGGCTCCGAACCGAAAATCGGCCTCGAAAGCCTCTATGGCGCCGTCCATGCCGAGACGCCGCTTCGCCCACTCCTCGAAGACCTTGTGGCCGTACCCTTCCGCCAGCTCGGCGAAAAAGACCAGGGTCCCCCCCGGACGGACGGCCCTCGATGCCATGTAGAGGGCCTTGTGGGCCTGGTACATGTTGATGTCCTTGGGGAATCCCCCCGCGGAGAGGAAAACCACGTCCGCTTTTTGTGCAATGGGGGCGAAGTTGAACTTCCGGAAGGTGACGATGCCCTCCCTCCATGCGTCATACCAGTGTCCGCACACCACCCGCACGATATGCTTCGAGCTGTCGGACACGCAGTTGAAGATGAAATGGAGCGGGCAGAAATCGCGCACCGCCTCCACCATCTCTTCGCTGAGAACATTGCCGTCCACCACGCCGATGCCCACGCCGGGAGCGGTCATCATGCGGTGGTTCGTCATCACCGTCTCCCGCCCGGACACTCCCGGGAGGATGCTCTTTCGTCCTCCGGCGAATCCCGCGTAGTAGTGGAGAAGCACCTCGCCGATGGCGAGCCTGAGGTCCGCCTCCGCCACGGTCCTGTTGATCATCAGTCGGTTCCCGGTGGACAGGGTTCCCATGTCCACGAGGTCGGGGGAATCGCAGTCGTGGTTCTCCACCCGGTATTTGGCGAACACCGCATCCCCCACGGTCTGCCTCGTCTCGTCGTCGCTCATGGGACGATGGGTGCCTGTGGCCACCACGACGGCGATCCCCGATGAAGGGACACCCAGCCGCTCCAGTTCCTCCAGCAGGGGAGGAAGCATCTCGGCCGTTGGGGTGGACCGGGTCATGTCGTTCACGATGATGGCCGCCGTTTTCGCTTTATTTGCGGCGACGATCTCCTCCAGGGACGGTCCCGCGGTGGGGTGCTTCACCAGCCTGGCCACCTCGGCGGCCAGGTCGGCCACAGGCTCACCTCCCGAGGGTTCGAGCACCGCCAGGACATTCCTGTCCGGAACGGAAAGAAAGATCTCCTCCTTTCCCCATTTCAGCACGGTTTTCACAGCTCTCCGCTCCCTTCAGGAGAGGTATGAGGGCAGGGAAACCGATGCCTTCTGCGCCCTCTGCCAGAAAAATACCCCGGCGACCATTGCCACACCAAGTGCGTCCGTCACCGCTCCGGGGAAGATCAGAAGCAGCGAACCAACGAACATCCCGAGCCTCTGCAGGACGTTCATGGGAACGTACATGTAGTTCTGAAGAGAAGCCGCCAGGGCGATAACGCCCACAAAGCTCGTCACCGTGGAGAGAGCGATGGAGAGATAATTGCCCCCAACGAGCAGCAGGTCCGGGTTGTAGATGAAGGTGAAGGGGATGAGGAATCCCGCGAGGGAGATCCGGAATCCCGTCCAGCCCACCGCCGAAGGGCTCTGCCCCGACAGCCCCGCCGCACCGTAGGACGCGATGGCCACCGGTGGGGTCAGGTTGGAAAGACAGGCGAAGTAATAGGCGAACATGTGGGCCGCCAGGGGGTTCACCCCGAGCTTCACAAGGGCGGGAGCGGCGATGGTTGCCGTGACGATGTAGCAGGCCGTTGTGGGAAGCCCCATGCCGAGGATGACGCACACGATCATGGTGAGGAAGGTGGTGATGATGATGCTTCCCCCGGCGAGGGAGACGATGTTGTCGCCCAGGACGAGTCCCAGTCCTGTGAGGTTGGTGATGCCGATGATGTTGCCCACCACCGCGCAGGCGATGCCCACGCCCACGCTCTGCCTGGCTCCGGACTCCATCGCTTTCAGGAAGGACTTCCAGGTGAGCCGGGTTTCCTTTGTGATGAAGCTCACGCCCACCGAGGCGATGATGCCGTAGAAGGCCGCGTAGAGAGGCGTCCTGCCGATGAGCAGCAGGTAGACGATGACGATGATGGGGACCATGAGGTGTCCCCGCTCCCTCATGACCTTCCTGATGGGAATGATCTCTTCCCTCGGAATGGGCTTCATGCCCATCTTGACGGCCTCGATGTGGATGACGGCGTATTCGGCCACGTAGTAGAGCACGGCGGGGATGGCCGCCGCCAGCATGATCTTGGCGTAATGCACCCCGAGGAACTCGGCCATGATGAAGGAGGCCGCACCCATGACGGGGGGCATGATCATGCCTCCCGTTCCCGCCACGGCGACCACCGCCGAGGCGAAGACGGGCTTGAATCCCGCCCCGGTCATGAGGGGGATCGTGAAGGTTCCCGTGGCTGCCACGTTGCCCACGGCGCTGCCGTTGATCATTCCCATGAGGCCGCTGGCCACGATGGACACCTTGGCTTCCCCGCCGATGGTCTTGCCCGCGAGGGACATGGCGAGGTCCTTGATGAAGCGCCCCATGCCCGTTTCCGTGAGGAAGGCCCCGAAAAGGATGAAGAGGAAGATGTAGGTGGACGACACGCCGAGGGAAATGCCGAAAATGCCCTCGGAAGACAGGAAAAGCTGGTAGACGATGCGCCGGAACGTGAACCCGGTGTGCCCGAGGACGCCGGGAATGTATTCACCCCAGTAGCCGTAGGCGAGGAAGATAATGGAGAGGATCATCAGCTCCTTGCCCACGGTCCGCCTGGTCGCCTCGAGAATGCAGACGATGAGGATGGTTCCCATGAATATGTCTGTGGGGTTGGCGGTTCCCCTGACGCTGAAGGCGTCGAAGGCGAAAAGGATGTACAGGCTCGACGACAGGGAGAGGGCGAGCCAGATGTAGTCAATGGCCGATGGACGCTCCCTGGGGGCCCGCTTCGAGCCCGGGTAGAGAAGGAATGTCAGGAGGACGAGGAAGGCAAGGTGGACGCTTCGCTGCTTCATGGCCATCAACGTCCCGAAGCCCGACGTGTAGAGGTGGAACAGGGACATGGCCACGGCGATGACTGTTATGGCCGCCGCCCATTTCCCCGAATATTTCCGGAAGCGGGATTCGGCGTCCGCCTTTTCGAGGACCTTTTCCGCCTCTTCTTCCGAAATGATGTCAACAACCGGTTCCTGGTTCTCGTTACGTTTGACGTTCTGATCAGTCACAGCAGTTTACCTCCGCGCGGACGAATGAGGGGAGGGAACATCCCGTTCCCTCCCCCGGAAAACACAACCGTTGCTACTCTGCAATGAGTTTTTCCGGCACGTCGACTCCCTTTTCCTTCAGATACTTCACGGCGCCCTTGTGAAGGGGTATGGTCATTCCGTTCAGCGAGTTCTCGAGCACTGTGTAGGCCGTGGCCTTGTGGGCCGCCACGAGGTCGTCGTGGTACTCGTAGGTCGCCTTGGTCAGGAGATAGATGAGCTCCTCGTCCTGGCGCACGTCGGTGAAGAGGACGTTGGACAGGGCGAGGGTCCTGATGTCCTTGTCCTGGTTCGGATAAGAGCCGGCAGGGATGGTGAAGGGGAAGTACCAGGGATACTTCTCCACTATTTCCTTGATCTTGTCCTCTTCCATGGAGATGAGTTCACCGGCGCCGGAGGAGAGCACGTCCATGATGGCCGCCGTGGGAACGCCGCCGGCGATGTGGGTGCCGTCGGTCTGGGCGTTCTTGAGAAGGTCAACCGCCTCGTTGTAGCCGAGGAAGTCGGCGGTGACGTTGGTCTCGCCCTGGTCCTTCATATAGTTCAGGCCGTACGCTTCCATCATCTCGCGGCTGTTGATCTCGGTGGCGCTGGCCACCTGGCCGGGAACGAACTTCCTGCCCTTGAAGTCGGCGACGGACTTGATCCCCGCGTCCTTGCGGACGATCCAGTGCATCACGTTGGGATAGAGGGTGAACATGCCCCGCATCTCCTTGTAGGGAGGCTTGCCCTCGTAGGTCCCCTTGCCGTAGAAGGCGTAGTAGCAGATGCCGTTCTGGCCGATGGCGACCTGGACTTCCTCGTTCATCATGAGTTCCACGTTCTGGGGAGTGCCCGCCGTGGACTGTGCGGAGGCCCTGGTGACCTCCTTGATGTTCTTGGACCAGATCTGGGCCATGGCGTTGCCGATGGGATAATAGGCTCCGCCGGTGGTGGCGGTGGCGATGTTGAGGCGGTAGGACTTGGCCTCGGCGCCGACGATCATGGGACCTGCCGCAAAGATGAGCGCGAGAACGACCACTGCTGCGATGATGCTTTTCCTCACATTCATTCCCTCCTTTTTGTGTCCGAAACTCCTAACGGACTTTCCGAACCTTCCTGGTCGCGATGACCTCCGTGTCACATCCCGCAGGGGACGGCAGAACAACGTCGCCGATCTCCACGGGGGCTTCCACTGACACCTTTCGGATCTCCTCCATCACCTCCCGTATTTTTGACAGGGGTATGGGGCGGCTTGTCCGGATGCTGGCCAGGGGGAAATCGCCCCGTCGCACCGGCACGCTGGACGCTATGGTGCGCATGGGATTTTCCACTTCCTGGCGGGCCCAGGACTCCCCTCGCTTGCACACGTTTCCCTGGACCCTCGTGACTACGGGGGTCTCGTCGTCGTCAACGTCCACAACGATGCTGCAGCCGTTGGGGCAGACCACGCAGGTAAATTCTCTCGTGCTCATTCAACCGTCACCTCCAGGGAGGAACAGCCCGAAACAGTTTCCTTCTTCAGGTCGATCCGGATCATCTCCGCGGGGTGGAGCCGCATCTCCCGCTTCCTTGCGATCTCCCTGCCGCCGTCGCGGACCACCACGCACCGGTCCCTCCACGGGGCCGATACCCGGAGGGACAGGGTCAGGTCCCTTTCTCCCGACACGGCCTGCGGAAGGGTGTACCGGACGCCGCTCCCCGGCCTCACAGGAATGGGACTCGGCAGGGCGCAGCTTCCCTCCCGGACGAAACAGGCCGCAAATTTTCCCGCTTCCGCTGCCTCCACGGAGACCCAGTCCACGAGGTCATGGACGTGGAGGACATTGCCGCAGGCAAAAATTCCCGGAACGGACGTCATGAAGGAATCGTCCACTACCGCTCCGCCGGTCACGGGATCCATCCCGACACCGGCGTCCCGGGTCAGCTCGTTCTCGGGGATGAGCCCCACGGACAGCAGCAGGGTGTCGCAGGAAATGTACCGCTCCGTCTCGGGGATGGGCAACCGGTCCTCTCCCACCTGGGCCACCCGGATTCCCTCGAGGCGCCCCTTGCCAACGATGTCCGTCACCGTGGTGTTGAGATGGAGAGGGATGCCGTAATCGTTGAGGCACTGCTGGATGTTCCGGGGAAGTCCGCTGGAATAGGGCAGGATCTCGAAGACCGCCTCCACCTTCGCCCCCTCGAGGGTCATCCTCCGGGCCATGATCAGGCCGATGTCTCCGGAACCGAGGATGCAGACCGTTTTCCCCACCATGATGTTCTCGAGGTTCATAAAGTTCTGGGCCGCCCCCGCAGTGTACACTCCCGAGGGACGATGCCCCGGAATGGAGATGGCGCCCCTGGTGCGTTCCCTGCAGCCCATGGCGAGGATCACGGCCCCGGCCTCGATGCGCTGGTAGGTTCCCCTGGTGCTCACTTCGAGGACCCGGTCCGCCGACAGGGAGAGGACGATGGTCTCCTCCATGGCGGCGATGCCGAGTTCCCTGAAACGGTCGATGAACCTGGCAGCGTATTCGGGACCGGAGAGGGCCTCCTTGAACGTATGAAGCCCGAATCCGTCATGAATGCACTGGTTCAGGATGCCGCCGAGAATGCGGTCCCGCTCGATGAGCAGTACATCGGCACAGCCTGCCTCCTTCGCCGCCACGGCCGCCGCGAGTCCGGCCGGACCGCCGCCGATGACCACCACATCTCTGCGGACAGTGGGAACCTCCGCCTTAGTCCCGTTCATCGGGCAGCCCCTCCCTTCTCCGGCCGGACGTTGCCCACGAACAGGGGAGACCCGGCGCTTCTCTTCAGGAAATCTTCAGGTTTCCAGCCGAATTCGTCCCGAAGGATCCTCGTGATGCGTGGAACGCAGAATCCTCCCTGGCACCGGCCCATGGAGGCCCGCGCCCTGTACTTGATGCTCACCAGCGTCCTGGCCCCGAGAGGGTTTCTGATGGCGTCCAGGATCTCCTGCTTGGTGATCTTTTCGCACCGGCAGATGATCTCGCCGTAGTTGGGGTTGTCGGCGATGAGGGCGGCCTTTTCCTCCGCCGGCAGCTCGGAGAAGAACAGGGGGCTGCCAGGCCGCACGGGATTGAAGGAGGGGTCGGGCACGAGTGGAATGTGCTTCTCCACCATTTCCCGGACCATCTCGGCGATGGCCGGGGCGCTCGTCAGCCCGGGGCTCTCTATTCCCACCAGGTTGATGAAGCCCTGGACATCCTTCCGGTCCTCGATGACAAAGTCCTTGTTGCCGCCCACTTCCGGGGGCGTCTGCTTCGGGCGGATGCCCGCGAAATTCCGGATGTAGTCCGTCATGCGGATCTCGGGGAGAAGTTCCCTCCCCTCCCTGCGGAGTTCCTTCATCACGTCGGAAGTGCAGCCGTGGTCCTCGGGGTCGTTGAGGTACTCGGCGCTGGGACCGATGATGATGTTGCCGTCCACGGTGGGCGTCAGGTGAATGCCCAGCCCCGGCGCGTTCTTCTTCGGGGCCGGGTAGATCAGGGCCTTCAGGGTGCCGTCGAGCCGCCTGTCCAGGACGTAATACTCTCCGCGGCAGGGGTAGATCACGTAGTCGGTGATCCCCGCCATCCGGCACACTTCCGCGGAGAAAAGGCCGGCGGCGTTGACCAGGACTTTCGCCGTGAAGGCCTCCCCTGACCCGGTTCCCACGGACCAGCCGCCCCCGGCGAGAGAGGAGATGGAGGCCACCCGCCGCCCGAGGTGAAAGTTCACCCCGTTGGCGAGGGCATTCTCCGCCAGGCCGATGGTGAGGCCATAGGGAGAGATGATCGAACTGGTCGGCGAATGGAGAGCGAGGGTTCCTTCCACGCCGGGCTGGATCCGCTGCATGTCCTCCCTGCCGATGAGCTCGAGCCCCGGGACGCCGTTGGCCTCCCCCTGCTCCTTCAGCCTGTGGAGGGTGGCTTCGTCCTCGTCGTCCAGCGCCACCGTCAGCTTTCCTATCCTCTTGATCTTCACCTTGAGGTCCCGGCAGAGATCGTCCATCATGCTGTTTCCCTTCACGTCGAGGACCGCCCGGAGCGTTCCCGGGGCGTAGTTGAAGCCCGCGTGGAGCACGCCGCTGTTCCTGCAGCTCGTTCCCAGGCCTACGTCCATCTCCTTCTCGACGACAGCCGCCCTCACCCGGAACTTCGAAAGCTCCCTGGCGATGGCGCAGCCCACCACTCCGCCTCCGATGACAAGTACGTCGTACTCCTGAACCACCCTGTAACACCCGCTTTCGGGAAAACATCTGGTCGACCAAGGTATTCCAATCAAATCGATTTTATATTATCATAGCGGCGGGAAGGGAGACAAGGGGAATCAACAGAAAATTTCAAGTTCTTTTTTTAACTTTTTATCATGCCTGGAAACCATTCTGAACCTCCGGGAGGACTCCATGAACGAATCGCGAAAGGACCTGATCAGGCGCTTGACGGACCTTGTGTCGCAGGGAAACGTGGTGACTGAGGGCAAGCTGCCTACGGAACGGGAGCTCGCCGCTCTGCTCGGCACCACCAGGCCCCTCCTGAGGGAAGGGCTCATCGCCCTCGAGGCCCTCGGTCTGCTGGAGATCAGGGACAGGCAGGGAATTTTCCTCGCCGAGGTGAATCCGGAGGAGATCAAGAGAGTTCTCGGCCAGGCCCAGGTGTGGCCCATGGAAGTGCTCTCCCAGGTCATGGAGATCCGGCAGCTCATGGATCCGGGGGCCGCCGCCCTGGCCGCCCAGCGCCGGAAGGAGCGGGACCTGGAGAAAATGGACGAATGCATCTCCATGCTCGAAAAAATCCACGAAGAGCGGGACCCTCACGAAGGACCTCTCGGCGCCTACTGGAATACCGTCCTCCACGCCACCATTTTCAGGGCCACGGGGAATACCCTGCTTTCCAGGCTCTACGAATCTCTCCTCGAGATGTCCGAAAAGGGGATCTCCGCCATGAGGATGGAAGTGCTCGATTCGGCGGCTCCGGACAGGACGGAGAAAATCCTGGAGCAGCACAGGGCCCTCGTGAAGGCCATCCGGGACCAGGATCTCCTCCGGGCCCGGGAGGCATCCAGGCTCCACCTGAAGTTCACCATCGACACCCTTGTGGAGCTCAGCAGGGTCACTCCCCTCTCCAACTTCTTCGCCCAGAGGATGGATTCCGCCCTGAAGTAAAGAAAGCGGCGGACCGGTTTTTCCGATCCGCCGCCGTCATTATTCCGCCGGGACGATTCCCGCCTCTTCCTGCTCCCGTTCCTCTTTCTTCGAAAGGATGAACCTGGACAGGAGGTTCCGCATGTACTCGGCCCTGTCCGCCATGGCCGACGCCTCCCGGGCTACGCCTTCAGAGGCAGCCGCGGTCTCCGCTGAGGCTGACCGTATGGCGTCCACCCTCTGGACCACGTCGATGGTGGCGTGGGACACCTGGTCGATGGCTCCGGCCATTTCTTCGCTGGCCGATGCCTGGGACCTGGAGAGCTCCGCGATGTGGGCGATGGATTTCTCTATCCTGGCGATTTCTCCGAGCACTCCGGAAAGCCTTCCCTGGGCGTCCGCCGCTTCGTCCACCGTGGACTGCATCACCCGGCCCGTCTCTTCGGTCACCTCCATGGATTCCCCGGCATTTCCGTGAAGGGTGGTGATCAGGGCCGCAACTTCCCTAGCCGCCCTGCTGGAGTCTTCCGCAAGCTTCCGGACCTCGTCGGCCACGACAGCAAAGCCTCGTCCGGCTTCCCCGGCCCGGGCAGCCTCGATGGCGGCGTTCAGCGCCAGCAGGTTGGTCTGGTCTGCGATGGAGGAAATTACCGTGACGAAACCGGAGATCTCCTCCACGGACTCAGCCAGGGCCCGGATCTTCTCCATGTTCGTCCCGGACTTCCCGCCGACGGCCCGCACTTTCCGAATGACCTCCTCCACCTTCTCAGCCGCTTCCTTCGCCATGGACGCAGTCTGGTTAGCCGCCGCCACGCCGTCGGACGAGGCCCTGGCCGCCGCCTGGGCGCCTGCGGCCACTTCCTCCACTCCAGCGTTGGACTCCTCGAGAGCCGCGGAATTGCTCTCGGATATGGAAGCCACCTGCTCCAGGGATCCCCTCACTTCCTCCACGGAAGCGTTGGTCTCCTGGGAGAGAGCCGCGAGAGTTTCCGCTCCCCGGGCCACCTCTTCGGCCGCAGCCACGATTTCCCGAACGGCTTCCGCCTGGTTCGCGGCCATCCTGGCCAGGGCATCGGCAAGGGCGCCTATTTCGTCCGCAGAATCATACCGGAAGTCCTCTCTGGAAACGGTCAGGTCGCCGTTCCCCGCCCTTCCGGCCAGGTTCACCGCCCTTCCGAGAGGCCGGGTGATCATGCGGGTGATGACCACCGCCACCGCCATTCCGACCACCACCGCGGCGAAAACCGAAAGGAGGAGCATGTTCGAAACGCTCCGGGCCTGGTCCGTCACCACGTCCGATATTTCGACCGTCCTGCCGACACTGAACTTCATCACGTCTCCGGCCGCAGACAGGACTGCCTCCCCGGCGGAGGTCCGCTCCTTCCCCAGGCTCTCGAGATCTGTCCAGGTCTTCAGGAAGTCGTCCAGGGCCAGAACATACTGGTCCACGTCCTTTCCCGCTTTTTCAAGGGTCTGTATCAGCTTTTGATCGAATGCGGCCGCCCTGACTTCGGCCAGGACATCACGGACATTCTCCAGCTCTTTTTTCGCCTGGCCGATCATGTCCGTTTTTTTGTTCGCAATAGCTGTGAGGGTCACGTATTCCGTCCTGTGGACGGACTCCACCAGGCCGTCGAGGAGGGCGATGTTCTCGAGCCTCGTGGGGACACTTCCCATGGAGGATGGATCCTCCAGGTCTTTTTCCAGGGCGTCCTTTTCGTCAAACAGAAGATCGTAGGCTATTTTTCGCATGGACTCCCCCGCTTCCGCGGCCTTCCGTCTCTGGCCGGCCATACCGGCGATCAGTTTCTGGGATTCCTCCAGCAGTCTCCGGTATTCGGCGACCTGCTCCTCAGACTTCTTCACTCCTTCCGCGAGCCGTTCCAGGCCGGGGTGGGCTGCTGCATGCTCCCCGGCTTTCTTCAAAACTCCGTCGATGGCCTCGAAATCCGCGAGGGCCGCCTGGAGGTCCTGGTAGCTGTCCGCGAGAACGTATGTGCTAACGTGGAGCATCAGGTTCTGGGCCATGTTCTCGATTTCGTCGGAAAGTTCAATTCCCGGAACGTACCACTGCCCGAGAGTCCCCACCTCGGATATCACATTGTTCATGTTGCGCCAGGCAAACCATCCGGCCGCGGAAAAAATGACCAGTACGGCAGCGAATCCGGCTGCGAGTTTTGTTCCTATCTTCATGTTCTTCAGCAATCGTTTCACCTCGAGGAAGAAGGATGGCGGAAGGCCCTTTATCCCCTGACGGGGCGCCCCGGGGCTTCCGGAACACTACAGACTATACCATGAATTTCCCGGCGGCAAAAGAAACAGGCCGCCGGGTCACTCCGGCGGCCTGTCCGTTTTCCTGCCGTTCCTCAGCCGATGAATTTTCTCAAAACCTCCAGGGCTTCCGGAAAACTCTCCCTCCCGAGGCCGACCCGGAAATGGTTCCAGTCAACATCGAACACCGAGTCGGGAAGGACCATGAGGCTTTTTTCCTCCACTGTTCTCTCGCAGAAATCCCGGACGGACTGTGTGCCGAGAAGCTTGGGAAAGACCGTGGAGCCTCCGCCGGGCTCGAACCATTCGAAGCAGTCCTTTCTGCCGGAAAAGAATTCCCTCGCAAGGGAAAGGTTTCTCCGTACAATCGCCCGGCAGCGCTCCGCAAGTTCGTCCCTCCTCCGGAGGGCCGCGATGGCCAGAATCTCCGAGGGTGCGGAGGAACAGATGGTAGTGTAGTCCTTCAGTGACGCCACCCGGTCGAGAAGCCAGCCGTCCTTTGAGGTGATCCAGCCGATCCGCAGGCCCGGCAGGCCGTAGGTCTTGGAGAGGCCGCCGAGGGCCGCGCTCTTCCTGTACAGGGAGGGAACGGAAGGCAGGCGCTTTTCCGGATCATGCTCCAGGCCGCGGTACATCTCGTCGGAAAACAGGAAGATGCCGTTTTTCGCAGCGAAATCCACCACGGCGGCCAGCTCGTCCTCCGTCGGGAGAAAGCCTGTGGGGTTGTGGGGAAAGTTGATGATGATCAGCCGGGTATTCTCCTTGGCCGCTTCCTGGAGGAAGGGAAGATCGAGTTTCCACGCCCCGTTCTCCTTTTTGAGATACCACCTGGTGACCTCGCACCCGAGGGACTTGGGAATCTCGTACAGGGACTGGTACCCCGGGCTGAGGACGATGACATGATCCTTCTCGTCCAGCAGGGCGTTCATGGTGAGGAAAATGCCTTCCTCCGGGTTGAGCACCAGGGTATCTCCGGAGGTCACGTCTGCGGCGGCGGCGATCTCCTCCCGGAGCAGCGGGTGCCCCCTGGACTCGGTATAGGTCAGGCGGAGATTCCTCCACAGTTCGGCAATTTCTGGACCGCCTCCCTCGAGCAGCTCTTCCGCCCGGAGGGATTCGCAGTCCGACGGGCTCAGCAGATGGCGTACCGAAAACTCATATCTGGCGAAGTACCGCTCCAGAAGAAAATCCCGTACCTTCATTCAATCACAGCCTTCTATGAAAATTCCGGGCGGGCCGGTCATTCCGGCTCATTATAACCGCCTTCCCGGCAAGGTGAAAAGGGCAAATACGGGAAAAGCATCCTTTTGATCTTCTTTCACCTTTTTTCTCCCTCCGGCGGTTCACCCGGGTCGAAAAAGGCCCCCCGAAGGGGGCCGGGCGCTTCTTTCGGATCATTTCTTCCTTTTGGACGATGCCGCGATTTCAGGGACGAGTCCCCGGTTTTCCTCCCCTGTCCGGAACCGGGCGATGGCCCGTTCCATGGCGGAGCTCAGGTTCACCAGCTCCTCAGAGGCGGAGGCGATGGACTCCACCACCTTCGACTGCTCCTGCATGGCTCCGGCGATGCCGGAGACCTGGTCCGCTATTTCGGAACTGCTCTTTGCGACATTGTCCATGCCCGCCGTCATTTCCTCGGCGCTGGCGGACTGTTCCTCCATGGTTGCGGCAATGGTCTGGATATTCTCCGCCACGATGTTCACCCGCTTCACCACGTCGGCGATGAGGGTGCTCGTCTCGTCGGCCCGGGCCACCAGGTCCTTCAGGATCTTCGACGAGTTTTCGGAATCCCTCAGGGCGCTGTCCGTACGGCTGGATATTTCGCTGATGAGCTTGCCGACCTCCCCTGCCGCACGATTGGATTCTTCCGCGAGCTTTCTCACTTCTTCCGCCACCACGGCGAATCCGCGGCCGGCCTCTCCGGCCCGTGCGGCCTCGATGGCGGCGTTCAGCGCCAGGAGGTTCGTCTGGTCGGCAATGGACGTGATGATGCTCACGAAACCGGAGATGTTCTTCACCGTCCCGGCAAGGTTCGTCACCGCACTGCTCACATCTTCGCCCGCCTTCGCCGTCTCGGTGATCAGGCCGGCCATGTCCTCCACGGCCTTCCCGCCCTTCTGGGCGGCATCGGAGATAAGCGCGGCTTCCTCCCCGGCCTCCACCGCTGCCTTCGCTCCAGCCTGGGCTCCGGCGGCCACTTCCTCCACCCCGGCATTGGTCTCTTCCACCGATGCCGCGGCGGATTCCGTATTCGAGCTGGCCCTCTCCGCCATGGCCATCACTTCCTCAATGGACGCCGTTGATTCCTCGGCGGCGGCGCTCATGTCCTCCGCCCTCGCAAGGACCGCTCTCGAACTCTTCGAAATCTCCCCCATGGATCCGGCCACCAGAGTGATCATGGAGTTGATCCCCTCCACCAGCAACCTGACCTCGGCAAGACCGCTCCGGAGGTCCACCGTGGACGTCAGGTCGCCGCCCGCCACGAGCTCCATCTTTTCCGCCACCTTCCGGATGGGCGAGGCGATGCTTCCCGCCATCCAGAGCGACACGGCGATGACGAGCAGGGCCACCACCGCGGCGGCGATGATCACCGTGTTCCGTATCACCCGAACCGGGGCGAGAAATTCCGCAACGGTGGAGGTCATTCCGAGAACGCCTCCGATGGTGGGGATGGGGTAATAGGCCACGTACTTGTCATCGCCCTCGAAGAAATAGGCTGCGAGTCCCTCCCGGCCGTCCAGTCCCTTCCTCATGGCTTCGGCAAGTTCCGGGGTGATTGCCCCGGCGGCCTTTGAGGTATCGAGCACCCCGATGTGTCCCTTGTTCGGGTGGGCTGTGATGATGCCCAGCCTGTCGGTGACGTAGGCATAGCCCGTGGCGCCCCAGCGGACGGGGGCGAGAAAGTCATCGAGCCCCGCCACGTCGAAGGCCGCCGCAAGAACGCCCGCCCGACTTCCGTCCTTCTCCACCGGCACGGCAAAGACCACCGCATTTTTGCCTGCCTGTTTCACCACTGTCACAGGGGAAACGTAGGTTTTCCCGTCCGACAGCACTTTCTTCACCCCGTCCTTCCCGGGAAAATCCTGGAAAGCACCGGTGAGGTGCCGTTCCCCGCCGTCCGGGGACACCACCCAGATGTCGACGAGGTCGTCATAAAGCTTCGTCGCCTCAGAAAGGCCCGGTTTCTGGGTTTCCCATTCCATGCTCCTCACGACGTTTCTCTGGGACTGGAGGATCAGGAAATTGAGCCGTTCCCTGAAAAACATATCCGATTCAACAGCCAGCCCCTTGCCGAGAGCAAGACCTTCCTTCTCAGCAGCCGCCACAAGGGCCTTGTTCGAGCTGTTCACCGCCAGAAAACCGATGATCGCCAGTCCTCCGAGACTCAAGGCCAGGAAAATACCGAGAAGCCTTCCCCTCAGGGTGTTCATTTCTATCCTCTCCTCTGTGTTCATTCTCAGTTTTTTCGATTATGCATGATGCATTAATACGTAACTTTATCACACCACAAATATTTTCTCCATTTTGTTAATTTTTTATCTTATATTTTCTTTCCTGTATTGAGCTTTGGCCATTTTATCTTTTTTTCATTTTTGGCCAATTTTCTTTTTTCAATACTTTTTCCCGCACCTTCTCCCCGGGGAATTCCCTGATCCAGAGAGACGGGAACTCTCTATCGGGGCGTTCATGCAGGGAGAATCTCCCGGCGGACAATCAGGAACGGAGGAACGGCGTCACCCCGCCGTTTGTCTGTTGACTTCCCGGGCCCTTTGTCGTTTTATTATTGAAAAGACTGCCTGAAGGCAAACACAAGGAGGTTCCGCCATGACCGAACGCAGGAGAACCGGAGCGTTGCTTCTTGCCCTTCTGTTCCTGGGAGGGGCTCTTTTCACCGCTCTTCCGTCATCAGCCTTCACCCCGCCCCCTCTTCCCGGAGACGAGGAAGAGATCGCGCCGCCACCCCCGCCCGTCTTCGGCGAGGAGACCCCGGAACCGAAGAAACCGGAGCAGGAGGTAAAACCTGTGCCGCAGCCCAAGCCGGAACCGAAACCCGAGCCAAAGCCGGCACAGAAGCCCCAGCC
>JAPXRK010000011.1:0-15447 GCA_033813575.1 Synergistales bacterium | reverse complement strand
CGTAATTCTTCTGCGACGTTACGAACTCGCGTCAAACCCATTTCAAAGATGGACCTCATTCTTTGTTCAGGTTTTGGCAGTGGTTCATCAACTTGAATGATGACAAATTGTCGTTTCCCTCCATCCTGAAGGTTTTGCAAGAGGACTGCATGAGCGGTGACTGCGCTGCCTCCGAAAAAATCAAGAACAATGGCCTCTTCATCCGAAGGAGTTGCCAATTGAAGCATTCGCTGGATAAGTTCTACAGGTTTAAGTGAGTTTAGTACATTCTCGGTGTACTCGAATGGGACATATTTCAACAAGGTTTTTTTGGCATCCTGAGTGTGGCCGACTTCTGACCAAGGCCAGAATGTCTGGGGAGTTCGGCCTTGCTTAACCTCGCACAAGAAACGTTTGAGTCGCGGCATGTTATTTCCGTCCTCGCCCCACCAAATACGATTGTCTGCTTCTAAGGCTAAAAAATTCTCTTTGCTGAATCGCCAGTATGTTCCTACAGGTGGCCCATCAATAATTCTGCCGGAGGGGCAAGTAACCGAATACAATCCTGCGTCATACCTGTTTCTGGCTGCGAGGTCACTTGATGCCCATGGTCCCCTTGGATCATTATCTGGATTCTTATAACGGGCAATCATTGCCTCTGTTTGAGGTAAAAGATTTGGTTCCCATGAAGGTTTATTTTTTGTGAAAACAAGAATGTAATCATGATCTTCGGAGAACCATTTAGCAGTATTTTTTGGGGAAAAAACCTTCTGCCAGATAATTTGCGCAACAAAATTTTGATCCCCGAAAATTTCACTGCATACCTTACGTAAGTTATCTACTTCATTATCATCGATACTGATAAAAATGACGCCATCGTCACGGAGCAGGTTTCTGGCCAGCTTCAGCCGCGGGTACATCATGCTCAGCCAGTCGGAGTGGAACCGTCCGTTGGCCTCGGTGTTCGTCACCAGGCGGTTGCCCTCTTCGTCCTTCTGGTTGGACCGTATCAGGAATTCCTCCGTGCCCTCGGCGAAATCGTCTTCGTAGATAAAGTCGTTGCCCGTGTTGTAGGGCGGGTCGATGTAGATCATCTTCACCTTGCCGAGGTAGGTCTCCTGAAGGAGCTTCAGGGCGTCCAGATTGTCTCCCTCAATGAAGATGTTTTTGGTGGCGTCGAAGTTGACGCTCTCTTCCCGGCAGGGGCGCAGCGTCTTGGCTATGGGGGCGTTGGCGGTCAAAAGCGCTTCCCGTTTCCCCGGCCAGTTCAGGTGGTACCGTTCCCGGGGACCTTCCACCACGGAGTCGGACAATTCCTGCCGCAGCAGGTCGAAATCCACCGCGAGCCTCAGATTGCCGTCTTCGCCCCGCGCCTCGGTCACGCAGCCGGGAAACAGCTCCCGGATGCGGGCGACGTTTTCCTGTGTCAGATTCGGGGAGTGCATTTTGAGTTTATCCATTGTTCTTCCCTTCCAGTTTTTTAGCCGCGAGGCTTCCGAGAATGGAGAAGTCATGTGCGTTCTGTTCAGCATGACCGGATTCCGCTTATCCATTTTTTAACCACAACCGGATCAACTTCCTGACACCGGGAAATTGATCCTTTGTGATTTTAGCGCAAAATACCAGCTTTTCTTGGCTGGTTCATCCCGGTTTTTTTCTCGGTTCAGCGGAAGGATCCTTCCTTATTCTGTTCCAGACCGTTCAACAGGAACTGCAAACTGCCTTGCGGTAGAATTTCAGGAAAGTCGCGTCTTCCTGACGGGTGCCTTCCGCTGAGCCTAGCCCGCTTTTAGAAATGGAGTGAATAGTTTGTTGAAATCCAATATTTTTCAATAGTATTTTGAAGGGAGCAGAATGTCAATGATCGCGTTTCACCGCGATTTCACTGTATTCATCATCGGAAAGGGCAGGGGCGGAAGATGCGTCATTACGGGTAATGGCGAATTTAGAGGGATAAAAAAGCCCTCCCGAATCTTCGGGAGGGTCGGTCGGTTCCTGGAAAGCTGCTTTTCCTGTTTAGGCCAGGAAGTGCCGTCCGAGGGCGTCGGCGGCGAGGATGGCGGAGCACACGTCCTCGGGGGTGACGGCGAATGGCATGTTGTGGATGGTCTCGCCGGGGGCGCAGGCGGCCCTGGCAACGTCCATGATCCGCTCCCGGTCCACTTCCTTCACACCCATTTCTTCGAGGGTCACGGGCAGTCCCACGGAGGCGCAGAAGCCCATCACTTCCTCCAGCTCCTCCTCGGGGGCGTTCTGGAGGACAAGCTGCACAAGCGTTCCGAAGGCGACCTTCTCTCCGTGGTAGAGTCCGTGGCACTCCTCCAGGACAGTGAACCCGTTGTGGACGGCGTGGGCGGCGCCAAGTCCGCCGCTTTCAAAGCCGAGGCCGCTGAGGAAGGTGTTGGCCTCCACGATGTTCTCCACGGCCTTGGTGCAGCTTCCGGTTTCCACGGCGAGGAGGGCCTTGAGGCCGTCCTCGAGGAGGGTGTCGTAGCAGAGTTCCGCCAGGGCGAGGGCAGCCTTTGTGGCGTGTCCGCCGGGCATGTTGGTCTTGTCGGCGGCGATGCAGGCCCGGGCCTCGAAGTACGTGGCCAGGGCGTCGCCCATGCCGGCAACGAGCAGCCTGGCGGGAGCGTTGACGATGACCTCGGTGTCCATGAGCACCGCATCGGGGTTCTTCGGCAGGACGAGGTATTCGCTGAAGACGCCTTCGTCCGTGTAGATCACCGACAAGGCGCTGCAGGGCGCGTCGGTGGACGCGATGGTGGGGACGATGATCACGGGCGTTTTTTCATAGTAAGCCACAGCCTTGGCGGTGTCGAGGATCTTGCCTCCGCCCACGCCGATAACGGCGTCGCACTTCTTGTTCCGGCAGACGGCCCGGATGCGGTCGATTTCGGTCTTTGAACACTCTCCGTTGAAAATTTCGAACACAAGGGCGGATTCGTTCCCCCTGAAGCCGGCCTTGAGGGTGCTCTCAAGTCGGCCCAGCCCTCCCCTGCTGATGAGCACCAGAAACGTGCTCCCCATGGCGCCGATGTGATCCTTCAGCCGCTTCAGTTCTCCGTAGCCCTGGATGTACTTCCCCGGGGCGATCATGATTCTGGACATGAACAACACCTCGCTTGATATGATATTTCGTTCACTATTATATCATACCAAAAAGCCCCCGGAGGAACGAAATCCGGGGGCGGGAGTTATTCTCTTTTCTCTTTCCGCTACTTCTGCCAGGTGAGGGCGAAGCCGACGAAGAGGGCGCTTCCCAGGGGAAGGGCATCCTCGTCGATGTCGAATTTCGGGTTGTGGTGGGGGTAGACCTGCCCCTTGTCCGGGTTGCACGATCCGTGGACGAAGAAGGTGCCCGGCACTTTTTCCAGGAAGAAGGCCACGTCCTCCCCTCCCATGGTGGGCTCGGAGATTTCCTTCACCTTGTCGGCCCCGGCGACGCCGGCGGCAAAGGCCTGGAACTTTTTCGTGAACTCCGTGTCGTTGATCAGGGCGGGAGGGCCGGCCTCGTATTTCACTTCCGCCTCGCCCCGCATTCCCTCGGCGACCCTGGACGCGATGGCGCGGATCCGCTCCTCCACGAAGGCCCGGGTGGCGGGGCTGAGGGTCCGGACGGTTCCCTCGATGGTGCAGCTCTCGGCGATGATGTTGAACGCCCTGCCGCCTTCGATGCGGCCGATGGTGAGCACCGCCGGGTCGAGGGGCGAAAGCTCCCGGCTGAGGATGGTCTGGAGCTCCAGCACCGCCGTGGAGGTCATGGTGACTGGGTCCACGGCAAGATGGGGGGTGGCCCCGTGGCCGCCCTTGCCCTTGAAGGTGATGATGAACCGGTCCACCGCCGCCATGAGGGACCCGTACCGGACGCCGATCTCGCCGAAGCCGATGTCCTTCCAGAGGCAGCCCGTGTGGAGGCCGATGAGGGCGTCCACGGCAGGGTTTTCAAGGGCGCCGTCGTCAATCATGGCCTTCGCTCCGAGGACGTTTTCTTCCGCCGGCTGGAAGATGAACTTCACCGTGCCGGCAAGCTCGCTCTTTCGAGCGAGAAGCAGCTTCGCGGCTCCCAGGGCCATGGCGGTGTGGGCGTCATGGCCGCAGGCGTGCATGAGGCCGTTCTTTGAAGCGAAGGGAAGCCCGGTTTCTTCCTTGATGGGGAGGGCATCGCAGTCGGCCCGCACGGCCAGCGTCTTTCCGGGAAGGGCCCCCCGAACGAGGGCTGTCACGCCCCACCCTCCCACTTTTTCCCGAATGTCCTCCGCGCCCATTTTCTTCAGTTCCTGCACTATAAAGGCAGCGGTTTTCGGTGTTTCAAGACCCAGTTCCGGAATTTCGTGAAGCGAGCGCCGCCACGCGGTGATCTCATCAGACAGAGCCCGCGCTTCGTCGAGAATGGCCTTCATGATATCTCCCCCGTTCGTTTGAAGGTTGAAACGCCTCTATTTTACCTTATCTTCAGCCCTTTCAACCGGGTCCGAAGTGGGGTACACTTGCGGCGGTGCCGCGGGAAAAGGAGCCGGAGCGGAATGTGCCGGAACCCGCGGACTGAAAAAAGGAAGGAATCGTGATGTCATGGCGGAAATTAAAAACGCTCTCTCGTTCCGGGGCGTGAACTTTTCCTACGGAACGGACCCCGTGCTCCGGGACGTGACCTTTTCCGTTCCTCAAGGGGAATTCCTGATCATCATCGGCCCCAACGGCGGAGGCAAGACCACCCTGCTGAAGCTTGCCCTGGGGCTGCTCGTTCCGGAGTCGGGAACCATCTCCGTCTTCGGGAGAAAGCCCGGAGAGGACCGGTCCGTGGCGGGGTACGTTCCCCAGGACACGGGGCGGAACAGGGACTTCCCCATCACCGCCCTTGAGGTGGTGCTCCAGGGGAGGCTCGGATTTCCGGGGGGGAGGCTTTCCTACGGCAAAAAGGATCGGGAGGCCGCCATGGAGGCGCTGAAGGCCCTGAAAATGGAGCCCCTGGCAGGGCGGTCCATGGGCGAGCTGTCCCAGGGGCAGCGGCAGCGGGTGCTCATCGCCAGGGGGCTGGCCTCGGACCCCGGCGTACTCTTTCTCGACGAGCCCCTCGCGAGCATCGATCCGGAGACCAGGGACATGCTGCTGACCCTGCTGGGCGAGCTCTGCGGGCGGCTGACGGTGGTGATGGTGAGCCACGACATGTCCGCCGTCTCAGCCCATGCCACCGCTGTGGCCTGCGTGAACCGGAAGGTGTTTTACCATGACTCGGCGGAAATCGGCCCCGATGCCATGGAGCAGGTTTGGGGAAGGTGTCCCGTGGAGCTCGTGGCCCACGGAATTCCACACCGGGTACTGGCCGTCCATGACCACGATCACGGCGGGGAGCCGTGCAGCCATGACTGACCTGCTGCAGTTCGAGTTCATGCGGAACGCCCTCTGGGCCGCCCTGCTCTGCAGCGGCCTGTGCGGCATCCTTGGGACCATGGTGGTGGTGAAGCGGTACGTGATCCTTGCCGGGGGTGTGGCCCACGCAGCCTACGGCGGGGTGGGGCTCGCCCTTTTCCTCGGGTTTTCCCCCAGGCTGGGCGCCGTGGGGTTCTCTCTGGCCCTGGCCCTGCTCATGGCCTGGGTCATGCTGAAGAAGGCCTCCCGGGCTGACGCCATCATCGGCGTTATCTGGGCCGCCGGCATGGCTGCGGGGATCATCTTCGCCGACCTCACCCCGGGGTACGGGGCCGACCTCATGAGCTACCTCTTCGGCAGCATCCTCACCGTTGCCCGGGAGGACCTGCTGCTCATGGCGGGGCTGCTGGCGGTGACCCTGTTCGTCGGGATGCTCTGGAGCCGCGAAATCGCCGCCTTCTCCTACGACGAGGATTTCGCCCGGACGAGGGGCGTGCCGGTGACGCTGCTCCATTTCGTGGTGGTGGTGCTCATCTCCGTGGCGGTGGTGCTCATCATCCGGGTGGTGGGGCTCATCCTGGTGATCGCCCTGCTGACCATCCCCCCGTCGGTGGCGGAAAAATTCTCGAAGTCCCTCTGGACCATGATGGGGGTCTCCTGCGTCCTCAGCACCCTGTTCTCCGTGGGTGGGCTCGCCCTGGCGGTGCGGTTCAACCTCACGGCGGGAGCGGTGATCATCCTGGTGGCCTCGGCGGTCTACCTGGTGTCGCTGCTGCTTCCTTCCGGCGGAAGAAGGTAGGACTTTCGCCGGAAGCGGCTTCGGGAATTACCGCCCGGCTGGAGCCCCCCCATGGCCGAAGACCGGCCTGAGGGCGGGGTTCAGGAATGACTGGGCTTCCAGGGCGTACCCTTCCGGATCCTCGAAGAAGAAGGCCTCGATCTGTATTTCCGGTTTGGAGAGAAGCTCCGAGGTGATCGTGACGCCGTTCTTCCGGAGGTGTTCATGCCATTCCCTCACGTTGTCCACCACGAAGGTGGCCAGGACGCTGCTTTCGCTCTTTCGGGCGGAGCAGTGACCGTACCGCTCGTCCACTATCCCCAGGAAAGCGCTTCCCCGGACCCTGTAGATCCGGCAGGTTCCCTGGTCGTCCGCCAGTTCGAACCCCATGATTCTCTCGTAGAAATCCGCGGCTTTCGCCAGGTCTTTGTAGTAAAAAAACGTGATCTGGGAACAGATTTCCGGCATGGTACCGGCCTCCTCGCATGTCTGACGGTTGAGAGACCGCCGGTCCCCCGCTTCATTATAGCCCGCTCACGCAGACGGCGGCCAGCTCTTCCAGGTCCTTGAGGTTCATCCGCTCGTCGCAGGGAAGGATCACCAGTTTTTCCGCCTCGTCCGAAGGCGCTCCGGGAGGGGCGTCCCACGACAGGGGCGGCTCGAACCCTGCCCCCCGGAGGCGCCGCTCCAGTTCGGCCTTTCCGCTTTCCACCCGGAAGGGAACTCCCAGCGGCACGGTTCCGTTCTGAAGGGCCGGCAGGCCGAGCCGCCCGGCGAGGAAGGAATAGTTTTCCCTCCTGGCGGCCGGTATGTGTTCCCACGGAAGCCTGTCGAGAAGCAGGCCTCCCATGGCTGAGGGCTCCCGTGTCCCGTCGTCGCTGTCGAGCACGGCCTCCCCCTGCCGGAGAAAAGCCGGCTCCCCCGCCATCAGCCCCGCCGTTTTGAGGGAGATAAAGTTTTCGAGGGGCGGGGCAAGCTTTCCGTCGAGGGGAAGCCGGGAGGAGATCAGACCGCCGTCCGGCACGGGAAGAAATTTCCGGAAGCTGTACAGGGCGAAATCGCCGAAGGTTCCCACCCCCCGGGTAAAAAGGGCATGGACGCAGTCTTCAATGACGACGGGCCTTCTTTCCGGGGGCAGGGAACGGAGGGCGTCCTCCGCGGAGCGGTTGGGGAAGCCGCAGAAGTGAACGTACAGGAACACGTCGCCCGGCAGCAGCTCCGGAAGGGTGGTCCGCGGCGGATCGGGGTAGAAGAATAGCCGGAATCCCCGGCGGAGAAAGGACGGCGCCAGGGAGGCGCAGCACAGGGACGGCAGCCAGGCCCGGCCGGTCAAAGTCTGTGAGGAAAGGGAATCCAGCGCCCTGGCCAGGGCCATCCTGCCCGTGCCCACGGAAAGGGAGAAGCGCCCGTCCAGGGGAAGGATGCCGAGGAGGTGCCTGGAAAGCGGGGGAGACTGGAGTATGTCCCGGGGAAGGCGGAATTCGGCTGGAAATTTCACTGTTCGTTCCGGAATCCGGCGCTGAAGGCCGGGAGGGGCGGTCAGTTTCGGGTCAGGGCGGCCGCGCCGATGGTGGCGGCGTCGTTCCCGAGGAGGCTCAGCCGGAGATCCAGGGTCTTCCGGAAGGGGGCGGCGAGGTAGTCCAGCACCCGCGGCCTGAGGACGGCGAGAAAGTCCTCTCCCCTGCTCAGGCCTCCGCCGAGGATCACGGCCTGGGGGTCCAGGAGGTGGACCGCCGAGGCGATGCCCTTGGCGAGATGGTCGAGCCCCCTGTCCCAGAGAGGTGCCACGGCGGGGTCGGTCCTGCGGGTCCACAGGTATTTCAGGTCCGGCTGGAGCCCCATGGCTGCGGCCTGGCGCTCGAGGGCGTCCGCTCCGCTGATCCCCTCGAGGTGGCCGTGGGAGCCGCAGCCGCAGGGTTCGCCCGAGCCCACCACCAGGTGTCCCGGTTCCCCCGCCATGCCGTGAAAGCCCTTCAGGATCCGTCCGCCGATGACGATGGCCCCGCCGATGCCCGTTCCGAGGGCAAGAAGAAGAAAATCGTCCATGCCGACGGCGGCTCCGCCCCAGCCTTCGCCGAGGGCGTGGCAGTTGGCGTCGTTTTCCATGGCCACGGGGAGTCCGATTTTTGAGGAGAGCATCTTCCTGAGGGGGAGTCCGTTCCAGCCCGAAAAGTTGGGAAGGAGCAGGGCCGTCTCCCGGGCCGCGTCGAGCACCCCGGGAATGCCGACGCCCACGGGGCAGTCGGCGCAGGCGCCCAGGGACTTCGCCATGACGGCGATCTGGGAGAGAATCCCGTCGGGTTCTCGCCCGGAAGTGGGCTCGGAGATCCGCCGCAGGATATGGCCGTCCTCCACGAGGGCGGCGGCTATCTTGTGTCCTCCGAGGTCCACTCCCACCGCTCTCATGGCAGATCTACCGCTCCGCCCGCTTCGGTGCGGAACGCTTGTGGATCATGGGTCCCGTGAGGACGTAGACAAGGCAGACCATCACGAGAATGGAGGCGATCCACGCCGCGTAGGTGTCGCTGAGGATCCACAGCAGAAGAACCACCAGGGCCGCCGGGGCGAAGTACTTCACCTTGTTCGAGGGCTTGGGGTACCGGAGGTTCGAGAGCTGCAGGGAGATCATGACGAGGATCAGGAACTGGAAAACCACCGAGACCGGGCCCGTGACAAGGATGTGGTCATTCGGGTACAGCACCTGGGCGGCAAAGGCCGAAAGGGCGATCCACGACGAGTTGACGGTGATGGGAAGGCCGATGAAGCCTCCCTGGCCCCGGAGGGGATCCTTCAGGCGGAACTTGGAGAGCCGCAGGGCCCCCGAGAAGACGATGGCCGAGGGCAGGATGGTTCTCCAGAAGGGGCTGGGCCCGTGGAGCAGCAGGGCGTACATCAGGACCGCCGGGGCTGCGCCGAAGGCCGAGAAGTCCACGAAGGTGTCGAGTTCGGCACCGAAGTCCGTGGAGCCCTTGAGCCAGCGGGCGAGGTTGCCGTCCAGCCCGTCCAGGATGAGGGCCAGCATGATGTACTGTGCGGAGCGGGCCAGGAGATCCGGAACGCCCAGCCGCATGGATTCCAGGGTCGAAAGGATGCTCGCGAAGCCGAAGAAGAGGGCCGAGAGGGTGACCATGGTGGGGATGATCCGGCGCCAGTTGGCCAGGGTCCGGAGCTTCTGGAGGTGGTCCTTCGTCATGATTACCGGTTCTCCCCGCTCACGATCCGGGCGATGACAGTCTGGCCTGCGGTCACCTGGTCGCCTATGTTGGCGAGGATTTCGACGTCGCCCTTGGGGAAATACATGTCGAGCCGGGAGCCGAACTTCATCATGCCGAACCGCTGGCCTCTCCTCACGGACACCGTCTTGTCGGGCCGGAGCCAGTAGACCACCCTGCGGCACACGGGCCCCACGATCTGCGTGATGAGGCAGGAGGTTCCCTCTCCCCTGACCAGGATGGTATTGTGCTGGTTCACCTCGGAGGATTTCTCGTCGAAGGTGAAAAGCCTCTTTCCGGGGAAGTAGCCGAGGAAGGTGGATGAGCCCCCGATGGGGAAGCGGTTCACGTGGACGTCGAACAGGCTGAGGAAGATGCTGATCCGCACTGTGTCCGTTTTCAGGTAGTCCCCTTCGTAGACTTCGGCGATTTTCGCGAGCTTCCCGCTGGCCGCCGCGACGACCAGTCCCGGGTCGGACGGGGTGGCCCTGTCGGGGTCCCGGAAGAAAAAGAGCATGTAGCCTGCCGAAAGGTTGGCCAGCAGCAGCCCCAGGAACAGGGACGTGCCGCCGGATACCCCGAAGAGCAGGAAAAGCAGGCACATGACAGCTCCGAACGCTGCCGAAGCATAAAGAAACGGTTTTACCTCTGGACGGAATTTCATAAAATAAAGCCCCCTTGTTTTCTGTTTGTCGGATAATTATACCGTACATGGCGGGAGAGGTCATCTGAATTCCGGACAGTTCCCCGAATGTTGCGTCAGTACATTTACGGAAATTTCCTCCTTCGCAGGGAAGCGCGGGCGGGACCCGCAAGGTTGACCGGCGTTTTCCTATGGAGTATAAGGTGAACGGGGCGAAAGCCGCAGGAGGTTTCCATGGAGAACCGCGAAGAGTTTCCGGGACGGGACAGCGGCGCCGGAAGGACGGGTACTCCCCTCTTCCGCGCGTCGTCGATCACAAAGATCTATCACCAGGGAACGCAGACCGAGGTCCGTGCCCTGGACGGGGTGGACCTCGAGCTCTTCGACGGCGAACTGGCGGTGCTCCTCGGGGCTTCGGGGAGCGGCAAGTCAACCCTGCTCAACATTCTCGGCGGCCTCGACGTCCCCACGGGAGGGCGCCTCTTCTACCGAGAGGACGAGCTCACCGGCGCCGACGAGGACCTGCTCACCGCCTTCCGCAGGGATTCCGTGGGCTTTGTCTTCCAGTTCTACAACCTCATCCCCAGCCTGACCGCCCGGGAAAACGTCGCCCTGGTGACGGAAATCGCCACGGATCCCATGACCCCCGAGGAGGCCCTCGAACTCGTGGGCCTCGAGGACAGGATGGACCATTTCCCCTCCCAGCTCTCCGGGGGGGAGCAGCAGCGGGTCGCCATCGCCCGGGCCATCGCGAAGCGCCCCGAGGTCCTCCTGTGCGACGAACCCACCGGGGCCCTCGACGTCAAGACCGGCATCACCGTCCTCGAGGCGGTGGAAAAGGTGAACAGGGAACTGGGGACCCTGACGGTGGTGATCACCCACAATGTCGCCATCGCTTCCATGGCCGACCGGGTCATCTTCCTCTCCGCCGGGAAGATAACATCCATCCGGGGAAACGAACGCCGGATGCTGGCCAGTTCCCTCTCCTGGTGACGGCCATGAGGGCCATTGACAGGAAACTTCTCCGGGACCTCTCAGGGATGAAAGGTCAGATGACGGCCATAGCCCTCGTCATGGCCTGCGGCCTCTCCATGATGATCATGGCGAGGGGGCTCGTGGTCTCCCTGGAGGAGACGGAGCGAAGGTACTACGGCACGTCCCGGTTCGCCGACCTTTTCTGCGAGCTGAAGCGGGCGCCCCTTTCCCTGGAGTCGGACCTCGCGTCGCTTCCCGGAGTCGCGGCGGCGGAGACGCAGGCCAGGGGCGTCCTGACCCTGGACATCCCGGGGATGAGGGAGCCTGTGGACGGCATGGTCTTCTCCCTCCCGGAGGACCGTCCCCAGCGGCTGAACCTTCTTTACCTGAAGTCAGGGCGGCTGCCCGCCCCGGGAAGCCGGGACGAGATAGCCGTGAGCAGCGGCTTTGCCGGGGCCCACGGCTTTGTGCCCGGGGACGAGCTTGTCGGGACGGTCTACGGGGTCCGCCGCCGGTTCAGAATCACCGGCATCGCCATGTCGCCGGAATTCATCTATGAAACCAGGGCGGGGGAGATGCTTCCCGACCCGAAGCGGTTCGGCGTCTTCTGGATGAACAGCGGGGAGCTGTCCCGGGCCCTCGGCCTGGAAGGGGCTTTCAACAGCCTCTCGGTGCGGATCTCCCCGGGGGCCGACGGTGAGGAGGTCAAGGCCGGCATCGACAGGCTGCTCGAACCCTACGGCGGGCTCACCGCCTACGATCGGAAGGACCACCCCTCCGCGAAGCTCATGAGGGATGAAATACGGCAGATGAAGGGGTTTTCCGTGGCCTTCCCGGCGGTGTTCCTGGCCGTGGCCGCCTTCATGACCAGCACCGCCCTCACCCGCCTGGTGAAGCTCCAGAGGCAGCAGATCGCCCAGCTGAAAGCCTTCGGATACTCCCCCTTTTCCGTGGGGGCCCATTTCCTGAAATTCGCCCTCGTCCCCGCCGCAGCGGCCACCCTCCTCAGCCTGACCTTCGGCATGTGGGCGGGACGGACTTTCGTCTCCCTCTATCACAGGTTTTTCCAGCTCCCCTACCTGCAGTTCATCCCGGACTGGGGGGCCCTGGCCGCGGGAATCGTCGCGACCACAGCCGCCGTCGCCCTGGGTGTTCTCGGCGCTGTGCGCCGGGCGGCCTCCCTCCCTCCGGCCGAGGCCATGCGGCCCGAGCCTCCGGCGGATTTCTCCCCCTCCCGTCTCGAGAAGATAGGGATCCACAGGCTTGTTCCCCCCTCGTTCCGCATGGCCCTCAGAAACCTGGAGCGGAGGCCCTGGCAGGCTCTCTTTACCGCCCTCGGCCTGTCTCTCGCCGCCGCGATTCCCGTCCTTCCCGGCGCCATGGCGGACGGAATTGACTACCTCATGGAGTTCCAGTGGTCCCTCGCCCAGAGGCAGGATGCGACGGCGGCCCTGCTCGAGCCCGGAGGCCCCGAAGCCCTCTCCTCCCTGGAACGTCTTCCGGGCGTGCTCGCCGCGGAACCCTTCCGGGCCGTTCCCGTGGTGCTGAGGACCGGCCACCGAAAGTGGAGGACCGCCGTCACGGGCCTTCCCCGGAACCCGGAGCTCAACCGGCTTCTCAACCGGGACGGCAGGGAGATTTCCCTGCCCCCGGCGGGGCTCCTCATGTCGGAGAAGCTGGCGGAAATTCTCGGGCTCTCTCCCGGGGACGAGGTGACCGCGGAGGTGCGGGAGGGGAGACGGCCCGCGGTGCGGACGGTGCTCTCCGGCACGGTGTCGGACTACGCGGGCGTGGCGGTCTACATGGAGATCGACGCCCTCCGGAAGCTCCTCGGCGAGGAGGGAACGGTGAGCGGCGCCTACCTCGCAGTGGACCCCCTCCGGTGGAACGATTTCCTTGCGGAGGTGAAGAAAACGCCCCGGATCGCCTCCGTGGGCTCCACCGCCGCCGTGCTGGAGAATTTCCGCAGGACCACAGCGGAGATGATGGGCATGTCCCAGGCGGTCTACTATGTTTTTTCCATCATCGTCTCCTTCGGGGTCATCTACAACGGCGCCCGGATCGCCCTTTCCGAGAGAGGAAGGGACCTCGCCACCCTCAGGGTTCTCGGGTTCACAAAAGCGGAAGTGTCGGGGATCCTCGTCTCGGAGCTCGCCCTGCTGACTCTCGCGTCTGTGGGGCCGGGACTGGCGCTCGGGAGGTGGCTCACCGAAGCCATCATGGAAGCGTCGGGAAGCGAGACCATGCGGTTTCCCGTGATCATCACCGGGCGGACCTACGTCACGGCCGCCGTCACGGTGCTGCTCTCCTCCCTCTTTTCCTTTGCCGTGGTGACGAGGAGAATAGCCTCCCTGGACCTGCTCGGCGTGCTGAAATCGGGAGAATGAAGAAAGGACGGTAAGGGGCATGAACACGAATTCCGGACGGACGAACAACAACAGGGCAAGGATCCGGAGACTGGTCAGGAAGGCCGTGTACGCCCTCCTCGCCATAGCCGCCTCGGCCTGGGGAGCCATACTCCTGAGGCCTTCCCCCGTTCCTGTGAAGGTCATGGAAATCGCCTCCGGGCCCTTCGCCGTCACTATCTCGGAAGAAGGGAAGACGGCCATCCGGAACCGGTACACCGTGTCGGCCCCCGTGGCGGGATACCTGAACAGGACGGTCCTGCGGGCCGGCGACGCTGTCCGGCGGGGGGAGACCATCCTGGCCGCCATGGATGCCGAACCGTCGGGGCTCCTCTCCCCCAGGGCCCTCGCCGAGGGGGAGGCCCGTCTCCGGGCGGCGGAGGCGGCCCGGTCCCTGCGGAAAGCGGAGCTGGAAGGGGCGAGGGCGGGCTTCGGCCTGGCGAAAAAACAGTTCGAGCGGATTGACCGCCTTCTGCCCTCCGGAGGCATTGCGAAGCAGGACTGGGACGTGGCGGAAAACAGGATGCAGCTTCTCTCGAGGGAGGCGAAGGCGGCGGAGTTCGCCCTCCGCATGGCGGAGTTCGACGTGGAGCAGGCCCGGTCCTCCCTCATCCAGGGACCGGAAAAGGGCAGACCCTCCGAGCCGGTGCGGATCCTCTCCCCCGTGGACGGGTACGTGCTGGAGGTTTTCGAGGAGAGCGCCAGGCCGGTGCAGGCTGGAACACCCCTCCTCGAGGTGGGGGATCCGGACGACCTGGAAGGCGAGGCGGACCTGTTCTCCGCCGATGCCGCCGGGGTGGCGCCCGGAATGGAGGTTTCCATCGAAGGCTGGGGGGGCGAAAACCCCCTGAGGGGCAGGGTGTCCGCCGTGGAGCGCAGCGGCTTTACCAAGGTGTCCGCCCTCGGCGTGGAGGAGCAGCGGGTGAAGGTCCGGGTGGATTTCCTGGAGCCCATCCCTCCGGGCTACCTGCTGGGAGACCGGTTCCGCATCGTGGTGCGCATCGTGGTACGGTCGGACGGGGGAGTGCTCCAGGTGCCCCTGAGCGCCCTCTTCCGGCAGGGAACGGAATGGCATGTCTTCACGGCCGAAGGAGGAACGGCCCGGGACCGAAAGGTGGAAACGGGCGACAATAACGGAATCATGGCGGAAGTGCTCTCGGGGCTCGAAGAGGGGGAACGGGTGATTCTCCACCCGTCGGAGAAAATCCGGGACGGGGTGAAGGTGGTGCTGGAATAGGGGCGGTCAGTCCGCCGCCGGGACGCCGAGGACTCTCTCGGCGGGACGGGGGGCTGGGGATTCGCCCTTCCGGTCGAACCAGCGGACGATCTCCATGACGCCGTCGAGGTGCTCCACCAGGGCCGAGCAGTGGTCCACCCAGTCCCCGCAGTTGAAGTACTTCACTCCCTGGAAGACCCTGACCGCCGGGGAGTGGATGTGCCCGCAGATGATCCCCGAAGCGTCCATTTCCCTGACCGATCGCGCGATGCGGCTCTCGTAGCGGCTGAAAAACTTCACCGCACTCTTCACCCGGTCCTTGAGAAAAGAGGAAAGGGACCAGTAGTCCCGTCCGGCGAGAGAGCGAAAAAAGTTGACGCCCGCGTTCAGGTGCTGGGCGAAACAATAGGCTCTGTCGCCCGCCCAGGCGAGCCACCGGCTGTAGAGCATCACCACGTCGAACTGGTGCCCGTGGACCACCAGGTACCTTCTGCCGTCAGCCCCCGTGTGGACGGCCTCTGAGCGGATCCTGACGCCGCCGAGGGACTGGCCGTCGAACCGGTTCATGAATTCGTCGTGATTGCCGGGGATATAGGTCACGGAGGTTTTTCCCGCGAGAGAAACGATGGACCGGAGCACGGTCGAGTGGGATGCCGGCCACGCGCCAGACGCGATCCTGATTCCCATGTCCCAGATCCGCGAGCGCCTCGACGAGATTGAGGTCGCGGTACCGGTGCTGGTGATCTGCCACGGTGGGACGCGTTCGGCCCAGGTGACGAGCTTTCTGGTCGCCGAGGGTCGGGATGCGCGAAACGTGACGGGCGGCATGGTTGCCTGGCATTCCGCTGGCGGCGTGATCGGCCATGACT
>JAPXRK010000010.1:0-15471 GCA_033813575.1 Synergistales bacterium | reverse complement strand
CGTCCCGGATAGACCTGGAGTCGGTGAGGAACATGACGAGCCTGTCCACGCCGATGCCCAGTCCTCCCGTGGGGGGAAGGCCCGTCTCGATGGCGTTGATGAAGTCCTCGTCGAAATCGTGGGCCTCGTCGTCGCCGGCCTCCTTCTTTTTGAGCTGGTCCTCGAACCGGCCCCGCTGATCGATGGGGTCGTTCAGCTCGCTAAAGGCGTTGGCCACTTCCTTGCCGCAGATGAAGAGCTCGAACCTGCGGGTGTAGTCGGGGTTCTCCGGGTCTCTCTTGGCGAGGGGGGAGATCTCCGTGGGGTGCCCTGTGACGAAGGTGGGCTGGATCAGCTTCTCTTCCACGAAGGTCTCGAACATGAGATTGAGGACGGTGAACCGGCTCTCGGTCCCCTTGATCTCCACGCCCCGGTCCTTCGCAATTCTCCGGGCCTCGTCGTCATCGGAAATGTTCCGGAAATCGACGCCCGTGTATTCCGCCACCAGGTCGAGCATGCTCCCCCGCTTGAAGGGCCTGTCGAAGTCGAGGTCCACGTCCTGGAAACGGACCTTCCTGGGGCTGCCGGGCCCGCAGACCACGTCGGCGGCGTTCCGGATGATCTCCTCGGTGAGGTCCATCATGTCGTGGTAGTCAGCATAGGCCCAGTACACCTCCATGGCGGTGAACTCCGGATTGTGCATGGTGTCGAGCCCCTCGTTGCGGAAGTTCTTTCCCATCTCGTAGACCCGCCCGAACATGCCCACCACGAGGCGCTTGAGGTAGAGCTCCGTGGCGATGCGGAGGTACATCTCCATGCCCAGGGCGTTGTGGAAGGTCTTGAAGGGCCGGGCGTTGGCGCCCCCCGCAAGGACCGACAGGATCGGGGTCTCCACCTCGAGGGTGCCGTGGTCCTCAAGGGTCTTCCGGATGGAGGAGATGATCTTCGACCGTTTCCGGAAGGTCTCCCGCACCTCGGGGTTGGCGATGAGGTCGGTGTACCGCTGGCGGTACCGGACTTCCGTGTCCTTCAGGCCATGCCACTTCTCGGGCAGGGGCCGGAGGGCCTTGCAGAGGAGCACGCACTCCCGGACATGGATGGTGAGTTCCCCCCGCTGGGTCCGGAAGGGATGCCCCACGATGCCGACCCAGTCGCCCGAGTCGACCCATTTCTTCGCGAAGGTGTACTTTTCTTCGCCCATGGCGTTGAACTGGAAGTAAAGCTGCAGGTTGTCCGTCTCGTCGGCCAGGTTGGCGAAGGCGGCCTTCCCGTGTTTGCGGAGGGTCATCACCCTGCCGGCGGTGACGATGGTCACCGACTCGTCAAGCTCGTCCTCGGCCAGGTGGCTGAAGTTCTCCCGCACGTAGGCAAGGGAGTGCTTTCGGTCCCACTTCTCCACGAGGTAGGGGTTGTAGCCCTCCTCGGCGATCAGCCGCTCGAGCTTGTCCTTCCGCTGCCGGACTATTTCGTCCTGGTCCGCTTGGGAAGGCCGGTTCACTGCATCCTTCTCAACATGTGCATCCACTGTATTCCTCTCTCCTTTCAAAATACCCGCCGCTTTGTTCAATAACTCCCCGGAGATCCGTCCATGAGGACACGGATGCGGCAGCCCTTCGAAGACCGCCCACACCAGCCATGCCCCGAAACAGCCCGGCAAGGATACGTTTGGCGAAAAGCGCCGCCATCCGTTGCCCGCACAAGGCCGATACGCTGTCGCCGAAATCGAGCAGCAACAGTATCTGAAAATCCGGGGATGGATTTCCGTAGATATTATGCACGTCATAGCCGAGAAACGCCAGAGTCCGGGCAAAAAGGAAAGGATCCGCCACGGCGCCCCTCGCAAGGAGCACGGACGAACATCCGGCATCCAGGTAAAAAGAGGCGTCCCCGGGAGAATAGATATCACCGCTGGCGCATATTTTCCCGGGGAACATTCTGGCCATCCGGGCGACGATATCCCTGTCCGCTTCCCCGGCATACCGCTGGGCGGGGGTCCTTCCGTGAAGGCAGACCAGTGACGCGCCCGCGTCCAGGAGCCCCCGGCAGAACTCCTCCGTAGTCAGGGGGTAGCCGGGAGGACATTTGCGTATCTTCGGCCATACAGGGAAACCGAAGCGTGTAAGGGCCTTCACCATGGCAAAAGCCGTGGCAGGGTTCTCCAGGAGGCGGGCTCCCGCTCCTTTTTTCAGCACCTTCGGCATGGGGCAGGCCATGTTTATGCCCACGGCACGAAACAATGTCCCCTCAGCCAGCGCCGTTTCAGCTCCCTTCGAGAGTGTGTCCGAGTCTCCGGCAAAAAGCTGCACGATGACAGGCCCCTCTCCGGGAAGCACCTGCAGCATCCCCGCAGTTTTCCTGTTGGTTCTGAGCAGGCCTGCGCAGCTGATCATCTCTGTATGGGTCGCTGAAGCCCCGAGACGGGAATAAAAAAGCCGAACGGGCGGGATGGTGACACCCGCGAGAGGGGCAAGCATCAGGGGTGAATCGAGAACCAGCCCCCCTGTCTCCCATCCGGGCCCGGAAAGTGGCGGAAGAACGGGAGGAAAACGGCTCACCTGGGGCGATTCCTCTCGTGGATGAGCCTGAGCCCCTCAAGGGTGAGCCACGGGTCCACGGCAGTGATGGTTTCGGAGATGGAGGCAATGACCGCCGCATGGCCCCCGGTGGCAGCCACGGGCGTTCTGCTGCCCAGTTCGTCCCAGGTCTTCCTGACGAGAAAATCCACGAGCCCCGCGTTGCCGAAGAGGATCCCCGCCTGGATGGAGCCGATGGTGTTGTTCCCGATGACGCTCTTCGGGGGCTCCAGGGAGACCTGGGGCAGCTTCGCCGTGCGGCCGAAGAGGGCTTCCATGCCCGTCACCAGCCCGGGGGAGATGGTTCCCCCGAGGTAGGCGCCCTCGGAGTTCAGGATGTCGAGGGTGATGGCCGTCCCGAAGTCGACCACGATGAGGGGGGCGCCGTACTTGGCCTTCCCCGCAACGGAGTTCACGAGCCGGTCAGCCCCCACTTCATGCCTGGGCGAATAGGCGATGCCGATGCCCAGGTCCAGGGATGACGTTACCTTGACCGGCTCCACGGAAAGGTATTCCCTCAGGCCTTCGGAGAGGGCCATGTCGAGGGACGGGACGACGCTCGAGTATATGGCCCCGTCGATGGACGTCCGGGGGATACCGCAAATGTCCAGCAGGTTCAGCAGGTATATGCCCAGTTCGTCGGAGGTGTGCCTCTCCGACATGAGCCTCCAGTGTTTCACCAGGGTCTCACCGTCGTAGATCCCGATGACCGTGGTGGTGTTTCCTACGTCAAGGACGAGCAGCATGGTACCGTCCTCCTCTTTTGAAGAATGTCAACATCAGGATATTATACCCTGTCGGGAGGGAATTTTCCCCCCGGAAAAGGGCCTTGCCGCCTGGGGGGGAAGGCGCCCGAAACGGCCTTCAGAAAAGGATCATGACCACGAGAAGGACGAGCAGGGCTCCCCCGAAGGTCCGGAGTCCCGGCCGGAAGAGGCCGAAGGCGAGGGACGCGAGGAAGGCGGCGCTCCCGGCGGCGGCAACTGCGGGCGACCAGGAGACGGACCACGGGATAAGCGACGTGAGAGTGTCGGCAGCCCACTGCCAGAGGAGAAAGAGCCCCTCCGCGGCGCCGGCGAGGTAATACCCTCCGGGTATCCCGGCCAGGGCGGGAATCGAAAGCACGGCGGCGAAGGGATAGAGGAAGGCGAAGACAGGGAGGGCCGCCATGTTGACCAGGATGCCGGACAGGGGGACCGCACCGAAGGCGGCGGCGGTCTGGGGGTAGGTGGCAAGCCAGACGAGAGGGCTCGCGGCGAGGGCGGTCCTCCATCCCGCTCCCCGTTCGGCCAGGGCCGACAGAAGAAGGGCTGCCGTGACGGACAGCCTCCACCCGAGATCGGCGTACCACTCGGGCCTCCAGAGAAGGAGGAGAATTCCCGCCAGGGAGACGGCGTTCAGAGGGCTCCCCTTCCGGCCAAGGGCATAGCCGAGGAGAACGGACTGGATCATGAGGGCCGCCCGGAGGGCGCTTGGAGCTCCCCCGGCCAGCAGGGCGTAGGCCCAGAGAATGCCGCTCGCCGCGATGAGCCGTCCACGGAAGGACAGCCTCCGGCGAAGGGCACCGAGGGAGAGGATCTTCCAGGCCGCCGCCGCGGCGAGGCCCACGTGGAAGCCCGAGACGGCGAGGAGGTGGGCCGTTCCCCAAGTCCTGTGGTCATCGGCGAGGGCGGGGTCCCGGACGCCGAGAAAGGCGGCGAGAAGGTATCCTCTTGTTGCCGGAGGAAGGTTGAGAAGGATATTCCTGCGAAGGGCCGTCCGGAGGGAGGGCAGACCGAAGCCCCCCTCCCGCCGGGCGAGGAGTTCGTCGGGGAGGATTTCGGAGGACACGCCCCTGGCCCGCCAGTACAGGTCTTCCCGAAAAGATGAATCCTCCCTGATCCTGAAGGGGACAGTCTCCCCCGCAAAGGTGAGGGTCTCCCCTTCCATGACGGACTGGTCGGGCCGGAGCCGAAGAAGGTACCGTCCGCTCCCCCCGTCCACCACCACTACCCTCGAAGAACCCCACGGGCGTTCAAGAATGATTTCTCCGCCGTCGAGAACCCGCCCCAGGGGTACGGAAAAGTTCTGCACCCTCCAAACGGAGAAAAGGGAACAGAGAAAGGCCAGAAAAGTGACGGCAATGCAGTAGGAGAAAAACCGGGCCGGACGGCAGCCGGAAAGAAGGAGAAGGATTCCGAGGCACAGCAGGGACGCGGCGGCTCCGGCCGCAGGAGGGGACATCCCCCTGTCCCCGAGGACGAGGGCTGTGAAGACCGCTCCGAGCAGGAAAAGGAGAGGGGCCCGGGCAATACCCTCGTCATATCCCGGAAAGGGGATCATCGCAGGTCGACGTGGTCCCTGAGGCTCTCCAGCTTCTTCGGGCCTATGCCCTTCACCTTCAGGAGATCCTGCAGGGTGGAGAACCTGCCTTTCTGGGTACGGTACTCGAGAATGGCCCGGGCGATGGCCGGTCCGACACCGGGAAGGCGCTGGAGTTCCTCCAGGGTGGCTGTGTTGACTCTGACGGCCCCTCCCGTTCCGCTGGAAGAGGTGACCGCGGGCTGCCGGAGAAAACCGCTGTCCTGCGGGGCAGCAGGGACCGGGATGTCGTTCTTTCCTCCGTCCTCCCCGGCCAGGGGAACATGGACGTGAACCCCGTCCGCCAGGGGAGCGGCTAGGTTGACCTTCACGGGATCAGCGTTGGGAAGAAGCCCCCCAGCGGCGTCCACGAGGTTGTGCACCCTGCTCCCCGTAGGGAGGGAGTAGACTCCCGGCGAGGCCACGCCACCGGTGATGTAGAGCACCCATTCCTTCGTCTCCCGGGTTTCCGGAGACGGCGAGGGTTCCGCCGCCGGAGGCCCGGAGGGCTTGTCCGCGGGCGCGGTAATGGAGAGGGCGGGGCCTGCCTTAGCCCCCGAAGGACGGTCCACGAAGCGTCCCGAGAAAAAGAACACCAGGAGCCCCGCAAGGAGAAAACACCCGAGCCCCAGGGCGAGGAAGGCGAGTCCCTGAAATTTCGGATCGGAGAAAAAGCCCTTCTTCACTGCCCGTCCCTCCTTACTTCCTGTTTTCGACGATTCTTCCCGAGAGGCACCAGTTGTCCGCCCGGGTGATCTCCACAGGGACAAACCGCCCGAGCATGTCCTCTCCCCCTTCCACGAGCACCACCTTGTCTGAGGGGGTCCGCCCCTGCAGGAGCTCTTCTCCCCGGGGGGCGACGTCATCCAGCAGCACGGTGAAAAGGCTGCCCACGAGGGATTCGTTGATCTCCAGCGCGATTCCCGACTGGAGGCGGTTCACTTCGTTCAGCCGGGCCATTTTTTCCTCGCGGGGCACCTGGTCCTCCCTGCGAGCTGCCGCGGTGCCCTCCCGGGGCGAGTAGGCGGCTGAGTGGACGAGGTCGAACCGGAACTCCTCCAGTACCTTCAGCGATTGCCGGTAATCCTCCTCAGTCTCGCCCGGGTGACCCACGATGAGGTCCGTGGTGAGCCCCACTCCAGGCAGCCTGCTCCGGATAAGGGAAACAGTCTCCCTGTAGCGCTCCACCGAGTAGCCCCTGTTCATGAGGGACAGGATGCGGTCGCTTCCCGACTGGATGGGAAGGTTGATGGAGGGGCAGATCACCGGGGAGTGTTCCGCCATGGTCTCCACGATGTCGGGTGTGAAGTCCCTAGGGTGGGAGGTGGCGAACCGGAGGAGCCGGACTCCCGTTTTCAGGGCGCCGTCCCTCAGGAGGTTCGCGAAGGTGTATCCGTCGGAAAAATCGCTTCCGTAGCTGTTCACGTTCTGGCCCAGCAGGGTGATTTCCAGGACGCCGTCGGCCGCGAGGGTTCTCATCTCTTCGAGGATGTCCTCGGGAGGGCGGGAGACGAAGCGGCCCCGGACGTAGGGGACGATGCAGTAGGAGCAGAAATTGTCGCAGCCATGGGCTATGGTGACGAAGGCCTTCCAGGGGTTGACCCGCTCCACGGGGGCGCCGGGGAGGTCGATGAAGGCCCTGGGGTCGTCGTCGAGGAACTGGAAGGTTTCGCCCGGGGAGGCCATGAGCTTCTCCAGGCCGTCAGGCACGGCACCTATGTGCCTGGGGCCCGAGACGAAGCGGACCCAGGGGAACCGGGCGGCCATTTTGCGGCCCACGTTCTGGGCCACGCAGCCCGTGACGGCCACGAAGGGCTTCCGCTCTCTCTCCCAGCGGGGAGCGAACCTGCCAAGGTCGCTCCAGACTTTCTGTTCGGCCTTGTCGCGGATGCTGCATCCGTTGAGGATGACCACGTCGGCCTCCTCCTCGCCTGTCTCGGTCCATCCCCGTTCTTTGAGCGCAGTTTTCATTTTGTCGCCGTCATAGACGTTCATCTGACAGCCGTAGACTTTCAGGGCGTATCGGTACACGGAAGAACTCCTCCCGGCGGTTTTGAATTGTAGACACTCGGTCAGGGAGTCATTATACCCCGTATCGGGGAGATTGAAAAATTTGGTCAAGTCTTTCTTCCGTGGCAGTGGGGAAGCGTTGTCGGTGCTCGCTTGGGCCGCCGGCGCACATTGTCATCCCTGACAACTGCTCAAGCGATCAACCCGGCTCCCTGCGTTCGCCGGTTGCCTGCTTGTGAAACCGACATCCATGTCGGTTTCTCGGCCTGGGCGCTGCCCCCCAGGGGGTCTCTCCGCAAAAAAGCGCGGAGCGAGGTCTCTTCCCCCCTGGCAGGGCGAATTCACCTTATGCCCAACAACACTCCCTCTGCCCTTAATTCAGGCTTTTGATGATGATCGGCTTTTCTCAATACCCCTGTAGTAGAATAGAGGAAAACGGCCGAGGGGGTTTTGAACGTGAAGCGTTTTCGTTTCTCCGGACTGGTTCTTCCGGTTCTCCTGATTATCCTGGCCCTTCCGGGCACTGTCCTGGCGTGGAGTCTCCCCGACATCCCCGGCTTCACCGGGGGCGAAGTCCAGAAGACTCCGCTGGAGGCTCCGTCAGGGAATTTCGGCGAATGGCTCGTTCGGGTCTACACCGCCACAGGAGGACGGACCCTCAAGGCCACACTGATGGCCGGCCCCGGGGCCGGAGAGCTTCGCACTCCCCCTGAAGGGATGAAGACCGATGACCGTCCCCTGGGCTTCGGTTCTTCCTACGAGGGGCTGACCGTCGAAGGGAAACGGGCTCTCCTGGAGGAAGTTCCCACGGTGGGGATTGCCCTTGCAGTGGCCCTGTCCGGCGATGTCACCCTGACCCTGGAGTCGTCCTCCCTGTCCCGGGAAGATCTTCTCCAGGCAGGCGCGGCTCTTATACTGGCCCAATAACAAAAGGGAGGCCTTTCGGCCTCCCTTTTCCATTCCGTTTTTTATTCCTCGGGTTCGAACATATCCTTGCCCACGGCGCAGACCGGGCAGACCCAGTCGTCGGGAATGTCTTCAAAAGCTGTTCCGGGGGCCACTCCCGAATCGGGATCGCCCTCGGCGGGGTCATAGACATAGCCGCACACGGTGCACACGTACTTTTTCATGAAATATCCCCCTTCTGGTGATCTTCTGATGATGTTTCCTGAATCTCATTATAGCTATTTCCGGCAAGAAAAGGCAACCGGGGAAACAGATTCCCCGAAAGCCCCTCACCGGCAGGTCACAGGGCGGGAGCTTCCCTTCCCTTCCCGCCGGAGAGGCAGACCGAGCCGCCGGCGGTGACGAGGTAATCGTCCTCGATTCTCATGCCGCCCCAGCCCTCGATGTAGATGCCCGGCTCCACGGTGACCACGTCCCCTTCCTCGAGTACATCCCGGGAAACGGGAGAGAGCCTCGGCGCCTCGTGAACCTCCAGCCCGAGGCCGTGCCCGAGCCCGTGGGGGAAATGCTTCCCCCATCCCCGGCGGATGACCACGTCCCTGGCCACGGCATCCACGGCTTTGCCTTCCACTCCGGGACGGAGGGCTTCCGCAGCACGCAGGTGGGCTTCCAGGAGGGTATCCTGGATGTCCCTGCCCTGGGGGGAGAGGGGGCCGAGAGAAAAGTTCCTCGTCAGGTCGGACATGTACCCGTCCACGGTGGCGCCGAAGTCCACCGTAACCATGTCCCCCTTCCTGAAGGCCCGGCCGGTGGGCGCTCCGTGAGGCAGGGAGCTCCGTTCGCCGGAGGCGACTATGAAGCCGTTATTCGTCCATCCTCCCTCGGCGCCGTTTTTCCTCAGGGTGTATTCCAGCAGGGCGTTGAACTCCTTCTCCGTCATGCCCTCCCGGACGGCCCCCAGGACTTCCAGGTAGGAATCATAGGCAAGATCCCCCGCTTTGCTGATGAGGGCGGCCTCGACGTCGTCCTTTCTTCGCCGGAGGGCCGGGAGAAGCCCTGAGCAGTCTTTCCACGACGATACTGAAGATTCGAGCCCCCGGAAAAAGGACACCGATACCCGATCAGCCTCGAAGCCGGCGGTTTTCCACCCGCCCTGCCGCAGGATCTCCGCCGTTTTTCCCTGGAGAGACATGCCGTCGAGGATGAGAACGTCAAGGGGAGATTCTGCCCGGGCCTGGAGGGCGTACCGCCCGTCGGTGACGAGGTACTGCCTATCCTGCGAGACGACGAGGGCGCCGCTGCTTCCCCTGAAGCCGCTCAGGTAGGCCATGGACTCGCTGTTGTACCGCTCCGCCACGAAGAGGAGAAACACGTCCGTCTTCTCCCGGGCGAGAAGTTCCCGCAGACGGGCGATCCTTCCCATGATGGTCCCGGAACTCACGGGGATCATTCCTCCTTCGGCCTGCCGAGCAAACCCCATAATTCCTCGGCCACGCTGTCGGGGCAGTTTCCCCGCCCCTCGACGAACCGTCCTGCCGAAGCGGCCGGAATGCCTTTCTTCGCCAGCCTCGCCAGGGCTTCCTCCTCGTGTTCCTGAGCCACCACCGCCAGGAGGACCCCGGAGGAGATGAGATGGAAGGGATCGAATCCCAGGCCCTGCCGTGCCCGCTCCGTCAGGGGCGACAGGGGAATCTTCCCGTAATCCAGTTCCGCGCCGAGGCTGCTGAGCCTCATGATCTCCGCTATGCCGCCCCCGATGCCCCCCTCGGTGGGATCATGGAGGAACCTGGCGATGTCCCGGAGGCACTTCGCTTCCTCCAGGACCGAAATGCCATTCAGCCACCCGGCGGCTTCACGGACGCCCTCCGGGCCGATGACAGGTTCCAGGAGGTCGGGCCGGTCGGAGGCAAGGATAGCCATGCCCTCGAGACCCGCATGCTTCGTGAGAATGAGCCTGTCGCCCGGGCGGATGTCCGTTGCCCGATGGACGTATTCCGTGGGGCCCATCATGGTTCCCACGAGGACGGGCTGGTCGTACCGGTCGGTGAGTTCCGTGTGTCCTCCCACCACTGCCGCCCCTATGGAGAGGCAGGCCTCGTGGATCTCCCTCATAAGGGCTTGCACCATGGGAATGCCCTGCCTGGAGGGAACGAGGAGGGTGACCACGAAAAAGGAGGGGTCTCCTCCCTTGCAGGCGATGTCGTTGGCGTTGATGTGGACCAGAAATTTGCCCGCACCCGCTGACGCCCCGACAATGGGGTCGGAGGCCACGGCAACGTACTTGCCGTCGGGCCACCGGATGAGCGCCGCGTCCTCCCCTATTCCGGGACCGATAAGCACCTCGGGCCGGGATGCCCCGCAGAACCGGAAGATGCTTCCTTCAAGCTGACCCGGGGGAAGTTTCCCCACCGGAGACTGATTCATGTGCTTCACCTCTTCGCAGGCTGAAAATGCAGCCGCAGTATGACTGCCTGTAGAGACCTAGCTCCTTCGACATGGCGACGGAGCGGACAAAACCGTTTTGCTTCCGGAAAATCCTTGACAGCCACCGGAGGCCAAAGGCCCGGACCGTTTCCTCCCCGATGGCGTTGATAAGAGACGCGTCCTTGTGGGGACTGATGGTCAGGGTGGTGCAGAGCAGAGGAATCCCCTCCCGGACAGCCGCCCGGGCTGCCCCCTCGAGCTGGAGCCTGAAGCAGAGGGCGCACCGCCTGCCTCCTTCGGGCTCCTCCGCCAGGGGCGAGGCCGCCTCCATCCACGGCGGGGTGAACGTATCCTCCACGAAAACCGGAACTCTTCCCGCGGCAAGGGAGGCCAGGGCCTCCCTCCGTTTTTTTTCCTCTGCCGCAGGGTGGATGTTGGCGCCGTACCAGTAAAGCGTCGCGGCAAATCCCTCCGCCGAAAGGTCAGCGAGGGGCACCGTGGCGTCCGGGGCACAGCATGCGTGGAGAAGAAGCCGTTGTTCCACGGGACGTCTATTTTCCCGGAAGGGACTCGAAGGCTTTCGCCAGGGAGGCCTCGTCGAGGCCCATGGCCGCAATGACGTCGGGGGAACTGCCGGATTCTCCGTAGGTGTGCACCCCCACGGCCCTGAAGGATGCGGAGAGCCCAAGTTCAGTCATCCTGGCGGCGAGAATGGACCCCATGCCGCTGTTCACCGAGTGGTCCTCGCAGGTGAGAATGCGTCCCGTGGCCGCCGCTTCCCGCAGGGCGTCGTCGTCGGGGGCTAGGGGGCTGGAAACGCAGTACACCGCCACATCCAGGCCGTGTTGCTCCCGCAGGATGTCCCGGGCCTTCACGGCCCGCTCCGTCATGGCGCCGAGGGCGAAGATGGCGCCGTCCTTCCCGGACCGCACCCGGACAGCCTCTCCGTAGCGGAAGCGGTAGTCCCCTCCGAAGAGAGGGTCTCCCTTCTCATCGGCCAGGACGCCGAGCTTGCTCCGGCCCATGGCGATGCAGACGCATCCCGCCTCGCCGAGGGCCCAGCGGGCGGCCCTGTCGGTCTGGTTGGGGTCTCCGGGCACCACGAGCTTCCAGCCGTAGGTGTTCCGGAGCAGCCCCACGTAGTCGATGGCCTGGTGGGTCTTGCCATCCTCGCCCACGTCGAGCCCCACGTGGGTGAGCACCGTCTTGAGGCTGGCGGAGTTGATGTCGTTCAGCCGCTGCTGGTTGTAGGTCTCCGACAGTCCGAAGACGCCGAAGTCTGCCCACAGGGAGACCGCTCCGGCCGTGGAGGCGGCCCCTGCGGCGGTGGCGGTTGAATGTTCCTGGATGCCCGCCTGGATGAACCAGTCGGGGCATTTTTTCGCGAAGTCCCCTGTCTTCACCGAACCGGCAAGGTCGCAGTCGAAGACGAGAAGGGGCGTCCCGCCTTCCTTCCCGTAGTTCTTTTCGCCCACGTCGGCGAGGGCGGTTCCGAAGGCGGAACGGTTGTCCGTCTTCTTGTCCGTGCCGTAGGTGACGGGGTCTCCAAGATCGAGATCCGCCTTCGTCGGCGTCACGTGCCTTCCCCCGGGAAGCGCTCCCGACTCCCGCAGTTTCCGGGCTTCATCAAGGAGGGAGGGGTCGCCGCCGAGTTCTTTCATGGCCTGGAGGTAGAGTTCCTTCTTGGGAGCCTTGCCGTGGAATTCCGGTGTGTTCTCCATGAAGGATACCCCCCTGCCCATGACGGTCCGGCACAGGATGACCGTGGGCCGGTCGCAGGAGGCGCTCAGCCGGAGGGCGGCGTAGAGTTCCCGGAAGGAGTGGCCGTCGCATTCCAGCACATTCCACCCGTCGGCTTTCCAGAGGGCGGGGATGTCCGCGGGCATGACCGTTTCCAGCGTGCCCGAGATCTGGATGTGGTTCCAGTCCACGAGGGCGGTAAGATTGGCCAGGTTTTCCTTGACGGCGATCCGCCGGGCCTCGGCGCTCTGGCCCTTGGTCTGGCCTCCGTCCCCCATGAGGACGTAGGTCCGTTTTCCGTTCTTCCTGGCCTTCTGGGCGAGGGCGAAGCCGACGCCTGCGGAAAGGCCCTGGCCAAGGTTGCCGCTTCCCCAGTCGATGCCCGGCACGTCCCGTTCCACGTGTCCCTGGAAGGGGGAACCGCACTGGCGGAAATGGGCGACAGCGTCCATGGGAGGAAAGAACCCCCACTCAGCAAGGGCGGCATAGGCCCCCGGGGACGTGTGGCCGTGGCTGATGGAAACATAGTCCCGGTCGATATCGGAGCAGTTCTCCGGCGTCAGGTCCGCCACACCGTAGACGGTGAGGTACAATTCCGTGCTCGAGAGGGAACCGGCGGGGTGACCGCTGTCGGCGAGGGTGACCATGGTGACCGCGTTTCGTCTGCAGCGCACGGCGGCTTCCTCGAGGGCGCGGACCATGGCGTCATCGAGGGAGCCGACGGGAAAATTCCTCAGTGCGGGAAGGTTCATTTTCGTATCGCCTCCTTGAATTGTGACAGGACTGATTATACCCAAGACGGGGGAAAAAGTCAGGAAAAAGGGCGGTCCTGCCGGACCGCCCGATGGTGCCTTGAACAGCGGATGTCCGCAGGGAATTCTGCGGCGATCAGGAGATGTAGACCCTCGGGACCCGCCTGAGGAACATGATGGGCACTTCGTAGTTGATGGTGTTTCTTGCGGCGGCGATCTCCTCAGGAGAGATGCGCTCGCTCCCCTGCCGTCCGATGAGGACCACCTCGTCGCCCACCTTCACGTCCATGCCGGTGACGTTCACCATCATCTGGTCCATGCAGATGTTCCCGGCATGGGGGACCCGCTTACCGCCGATGAGGACGTCCACCTTCATGGAGAGGGCCCGGGAATAGCCGTCGGCGTACCCCACGGGGAGCACCGCCATCGTCTCCGTCCCGCGGGTCATGTACTTCAGCCCGTAGCCCACGCCGCTTCCGCGGGGAAGCTCCTTCACGAGGGCCACTTCCGTTTTCACCTCGAAGGTGGGAAGGAGCTCCACGGACCGGACGCATTCCGACGAAGGGTACATGCCGTAGAGGATGACTCCGGGGCGGACGCCGTCAAGGTGCTTGTCCGGGCAGGCGAGAATCCCGGCGCTGTTGCATGCGTGCCGCAGCGGAACGGTGATCCCCCTGGCTTCAGCCGCCGCCAGGGCTTCCTTCAGTCCCGAGAACTGGTGTTCCGTAAATTCGAGGCGCCGTTCGTCCGCCGTGGCGAAGTGGGTGTACATCCCCTCGAGGGAGAGCCCGGGCAGAGTTCCCAGTTCGTCGAGAACGGAGGGGATTTCCCGGGGGAGGAACCCTATGCGGCTCATTCCAGTGTCCACCTTCACGTGGACCGGCACTTTTTTCCCCTGCCGGCACGCCTCGCCGCTGAGTACGCGGGCAAAGGAAAGATCGGTGATCGTCGCCGTGACGTCCTGCCGGACGTATTCCGCCGCGGAACGGGCAGGTGTGGGGCCGAGCACGAGGATCGGCGCCGTCACTCCCCCTTCCCGCAGTTCAAAGGCTTCGTCGGGGATGGCCACGGCAAAGCGGCGGCATCCAGCCTCCGAAAGGGCCCTGCAGGCCGGAAATACGCCATGGCCGTAGGCGTCGGCTTTTATGACTCCTAAAATTTCCGGGCCCGGGCCCACATGGCGCCGGATGGCCAGGAAATTGGCTTTCAAATTCGCAAGATTCACTTCCATACGGGTTGCGCGGTGCATGCAAATCGCCTTCCTTCCCGAAAAAAAGGGGACGGAAATCCGTCCCCTTTTCCCGAATCCGCAGCAAGTTTTTGTTAGACCTTCAGTTCGCCGCTCCGGCGCTTGTCGTCGAAGTCCTTCACGAGCCGTCTCAGCTCGCCGGAAAGGAGCAGCAGGGCCACAAGGTTTGGAGCCGCCATGAGACCGTTCAGCGTATCCGAAAGGTCCCACAGGTTGCTCAGGAATCCGGCGGCGTCTCCGAGGAAGACTCCTCCGGCTGCTCCGACGACGATCAGGGCAACCCAGAGAACCTTCAGGACCGGGATGATCCACTGTCCGAAGATGTACACGCCGCAGGTTTCGCTGTACCAGTACCAGCCGAGGATGGTGGAGAAGGCGAAGAGGGCGAGGCCGACGGAGAGGATCATGGTACCCGTGCCGCCGAGGACAACTTCAAAGGCGGAGAGGGAGAGCTGGGCTCCGGAAAGATCCGGCTTCGCAGTGAGCACGCCGCTGGTCAGGATGGCAAGGGCGGTGAGGGTGCAGATCACGATGGTGTCGGTGAACACTTCGAAGAGACCGTACATGCCCTGGCGGACAGGATGGTCAACCACTGCAGTGGCATGGACCATGGGAGCGGAGCCGAGGCCGGCTTCGTTGGAGAAGACGCCCCGGGCGATACCCTTGGTGATGGCGACCTTGACCGCCCATCCGGCGATGGCGCCGGGCATGGCCATGGGGTCGCTGATGGCGTACTTCACGGCGCTTTCGAAGGCCGGCATGATCTGGTCGGTGTGGGTGAAAACCACGAGACCGGCGCCGACGATGTAGAAGATGGCCATGAAGGGCACAAGATAGGTGGTGACGTCAGAGATCCTCTTCAGGCCGCCGATGATGACAAGGGCGGTAAGCACTGCGACAGCGATTCCGGTGTACAGGCTGGGGATACCGAAGCCGAGCTGGAAGCCCTCGGCTGTGGAGTTGGCCTGAACGGCGCAGCCGATGCCGAAGGAGGCGAAGAAACCGAAGAAGGCGAAGAGCCATGCAAGCCACTTCTGTCCGGCTCCCTTTTCGAGGATGTACATGGTGCCGCCGCGCCAGCTGCCCGTCTCGTCTTTCTCGCGGTACCTGACGGCCAGGGTGACTTCCGCCATCTTCGTGGTCATGCCGAACACCGCCGAAACGAGCATCCAGAAGAGGGCTCCGGGGCCGCCGAGGTGAAGGGCCGTGGCGACGCCCGCGATGTTGCCCGTTCCCACCGTGGAGGCAAGAGCGGTGGAGAGGGCGGCAAAGGAGGAAATCGTCCCTTCCCCTTCCTTTTTCTTACCAAGATTGCCGAAAACCTCTTTGAACATAAGGAAAAAATAGCGAAGCTGGGGCAAACCGAGAATGATGGTGAGGTAGACGCCGGTGCCCACCAGGAGGGCCAGCATCCAGGGCCCCCATACGATTCCGTTGACAATCCCGTTGATTCTCATTACTTCCTGCATAGCGTGCGATTCCCCCTCTCATGTTATTC
>JAPXRK010000009.1:0-16148 GCA_033813575.1 Synergistales bacterium | reverse complement strand
AGGAGATGGTGCCCAATTCACGGGGCATGGCCAGCTCCATCGTCATGGGCCTGTCCTGGGGCATGGGAAACATGCTCATGGCCCCCTTCGGGAAGGTGGGAGACCTTTTCGGAGTGGACGCCATCCTGCTCATCGTGGCCTTTCTTCCGCTTGCCACCCTTCCCCTTCTCCTCACCCGCCCCTTCAGGGAAGCGAAAAGCTGAATCCGCGGCAGGGAAATGGAAAAAAGAAGGGCGCGGAAGCTTCCGCGCCCTTCTCCTAATTGTGCTTTTCGCCTTCGGCCCAGTGTTTCCGCCGCTTTTCCCGCGCGAGCTCCCGGGGTTCGAGGGAAATCGCTTCCCCTTCGAACAGGGATTCCATTCCCCCGGAGAAAAGACCCTTCGCCTGTTCGCAGGTTTCCCTGCACTTCCCGCCGCACACGCTCCTGTTGTCGTCCGGCTCGGTGTAGACGGTGATGACCCCCTCGAAGTTCCGGAGCACCGTTTTCCTGTCCGACCTGGAGAGGACGTAGTTGGGCATGACGGGGATCTTCCCGCCGCCTCCCGGTGCGTCCACTACGAAGGTGGGAACGGCGAGACCCGACGTGTGTCCCCGGAGGTATTCGATGATTTCGATGCCCTTGCCGATGGATGTGCGGAAGTGCTCTATGCCCCGGGAGAGGTCGCACTGGTAGATGTAGTAGGGCCGCACCCTCATCTTCAGGAGTTTCTGGTTGAGGTCCCGGAAGATGTAGGGGCAGTCGTTCACCCCTTTGAGGAGGACGGACTGGTTTCCCAGGGGAATTCCGGTGTCTGCCAGCTTCGCACAGGCTTCCGCCGCTTCCTGAGTCAATTCCCGGGGGTGATTGAAGTGCAGGTTGATCCAGAGGGGGTGGTACTTTTTCAGCACGGAGCAGAGCCCCTCCGTCACCCTCATGGGCATCACGGCGGGAATGCGGGTGCCTATGCGGATGATCTCCACCGTGGGTATGGCCCGCAGCCGGGACAGGATGAAATCGAGGGTTCCGTCCGACAGGGTGAGGGGATCCCCTCCCGTGATCAGTACATCCCGTATCTCGGGGGTCCTGGCGATATAATCCAGGCAGCGGCTGATCTGCTCCTCCGTCCTGGGGGTGTCGTTCTGGCCCGCGAAACGCCTCCGCGTGCAGTGCCGGCAGTACATGGCGCACTGGTCCGTAACGAGGAGAATGCACCGGTCCGGGTACCTGTGGGTCAGTCCCGGCACGGGAGAGTCCACGTCCTCGTGGAGCGGGTCGAGGAGGTCGGTGGGTGAGATCAGGGTCTCCTTCAGCGTCGGAATGGCCTGCTTCCTGATGGGGCAGTCAGGGTCGCTTCCGTCGATGAGGGATGCGTAATAGGGAGTTATGGCCATGCGGAGGGAGTTCAGGCTCCTCTTCAGCGTGGACGATTCCCCCTTCGAAAGGGGAAGGATCCTTGCCAGTTCCCCGGCGGTGGTGATCCTGGCCTTCATCTGCCAGCGCCAGTCATTCCAGAGATCTTCCCCGGCAGACTCCCGGAGCGCCTCCAGGTAGGGCCTGTTCAAAGGGAAGAGGGGCAACGCCGGAAGAGCGCTTTCCTTCGCCTTTTTCGTCCTCAGGGACGGAGGGCGGGTTTCTTCCCCGTTCCCCTCTCCGGGGACTCCGTTATTTTCCGATTTTTTTGCAGTAGAGGACAAGGTCGTCACCTTCCGAATAGAAGTCTGGAATGCGTCCGCATTCCTTGTAGCCTGTTGCCAGGTAGAAATGGCGCTGGCCGAGGTAATCATCCCGGCCGGCGGTTTCCACCCGCACGACCGCACTGGGGGATTGTGCGAGCAGGGCCGAGCACATCTTTTCTTCCAGCACCCTGCCGATTCCCTTCTTCTGGTGCGCCGGGTCCACGGCGATCCAGTACAGGTCGTACGCGAACCGGGTCATGGGGGTGGGGCCGTAGATCAGGAAACCCGCCAGGCTCCCGCCGTCCCACTCGGTGAGGAGGACGTAATCCTTTCCCGGGTGGAGGGACCAATCGATCAGGACATCCTCGAGAACGTCCAGCTCTTCGGGGGCAAAGGCCCCGGTTGCCTTCGCCGCGCTGAGGCAGCGGTCGGCCAGCAGATTCACCACAGTTCTTTTCCTCCCCGCGCATTTTCGATGGCAAGCTCCACAATGCGGGCCGCCACTTCTTCTTTTTCCATGCCGCCCTCGCGGCACTGTCTCAGGAATCCCCCGCCCGATCCCATGTCCGGGTTCGGATTGACGTCGATCACGTAGAGCGTTCCGTCCTTCTCCCTCAGGTCGGCCCGGAAGTACCCCCTGCAGCCGAGAGTTTTTCCCGCCTCGGAGGCCAGCTGTTTCGCTCTCTCCATCATGGTCCCCTCCGCAGGTTCGGGGACCAGGTCGTACAGGGGGGAGGCCGGGTCCCACTTCGAGCCGTAATCAAGAAAGGGCCGCCCGGCGTTCCACTTGCCGTAGTCTATGACGGACACTGCGGGAACGAAGTAGGGGCCGTTGCCCAGGCAGGAGACGGAATATTCCTTCCCCGGGAGAAATTCCTCCGCCCGGACCCCTTCCGGGAAGAACCTCAGCTTGTCCGCCGCCCTTCGTGCGAGGTCCTTCCGGTCGGTCACAAGGGAGTCCCCGTCGATGCCCACGCTCCCGTCCTCCCGCAGGGGTTTCAGGAACAGGGGCAGGGAAAGGTCGTCCAGGAGAAAAAGGGAACCGCCTGGGAGGATTGATTTTCCCTCCGGAACGGGGATGCCGTTCTCCCTGAGCAGGGAGGAAACAGCCTCCTTCGACAGGCAGGTCTCAAGGACTGCCGCGGGGTTCCCGGTGCAGAGGGTGCCGGCTTGCTCCAGCAGGGCGCGGAAGCGGTGCTCCGCTCCGCTGTCCGTACCGAAACCCTCGAAAAGGTTAAAGACGCAGGCCGCCCCCGTTTTTTCCAGGTGTCCGAACACCCGTTCCGTGGAGGCAAGCAGGTTCGGAGTGATGTCCCAGGTCTCCGCAGTCCAGCCCGCCTCTTCGAGGGCATGGCATACCCACGCCCGTGCCTCGAGGGCGTCGGCAACATCGAGCCGAGCCTCCGGTTCGACGGCGGCGGCCACGAGGATGAGCACCTGTTTTTGAGGAGGTTCCTGGGCAGGGTCAGGTTTCATAGGGCATCAGCCCCCACGGGAAGGGCGGAGAACGCGAGGCCGTTCCGGCGGAAAGCGCACGCGAGGATGGTACGGACCAGGTCCCGGTAGCTGCCGCCGCTCAGGCGGTGCAGAATGGGCAGATCGCTGTACTGGGGTGAGAGGCCGGGGAGGGGGTTAATGTCGATGATGCGGGGGATGCCGTCCCCGTCCAGCCGGAAGTCCACCCTGGCCATGTCGCGGAGCTCCAGTGCCCGAAAGGCGCCCGCGGCGAACCGGCCCAGCTGATCCCGCAGGGGGGCGGGTATGGACTCGGGGCCGTCGTAGCGGATACGTTCCAGGTAGTTTCGTTTTTCTTCCAGGGAGTAGAGGAACTCCTCCCTGGGATGGACGGGGGAAATCCGCATCATCCCTGCAATCGCTGGCCGGCTGTTGCCGGTGACACCCACGGTGATCTCCGCTCCGGGAAGGTATTCCTCCAGCAGGGCGGGCTGTCCGTACCGATGCCATATCCGGCGGATCAGGTCCTCGGCCTCCCGGGGCGAATGGGCCACCGAGTCGGTGAAGATACCCTTTGAGGAGCCTTCGTACCGGGGTTTGGCCACATAGCGGGAGCGCTGACGGAAAAGCTCGGGCAGGATGGACAGGTCTTCCTCCCCGCGGAATGAGGAGGAAAGGGGAACGGGAATCCCCTCGGAGGAAAGGGTGCGCCCGGTGAGGAGCTTGTCGAGGGCCACCGCCATGGAGACCGCGTCGGATCCCCAGAAGGGGATGGACTCGCTCTCGAGGATGCAGGGAACCTGTGCTTCCCTTCCCCTGGCGTCGCCCCGCCCTTCGGCGAGATTTGCCACAAAGTCGGGCGTCTGGTTCCGGAGGCGGGGAAAAAAGTCCCCATCCTGTTCGCACAGGGAAACTGAAAACCCGAAGGAAGCGATGGTCTCCGCCACCGATTCAACGGTACTCAGGGGATCGTACTCTTCGTACTTGTCGTCGGGCTCACCGGCACCGGCGGTTTTTTTCAGGTTGTAGACGACTGAAATGCGGGAAACGGGGCGCAACGGAACTTCAGGATCACAACAGTACTCTTCGTTCATGGACAATCTCCTCCCGGAGGATGAATTACAGGCCGCCACATCCGGGCGGACTGGGGAAACATGAAATCGCGGACAGGGCCGCCGGTGAGAGAAACGCCATATCTCCCCTCCTCCAGGAGTCCGCCCCGGAGTGAATCAGGGGCTGTTATCTGCGGATTATAGGTGTTTTTGACGGAAAAACAAGGGGGAAAAAGAGGGAAAAAACGGGCCGGGAAGAGATGGAAAAAGGGGCCTCCGGAGAGGCCCCGCGAATGTTACGCCACGGTAACGAAAACGTCCTTTTTCGCTTTGCAGATCGGGCAGACGTCGGGGGCGTGTCCTTCCTCCACGTAGCCGCACACCGGACAGAGGAAGAACGTGGAGTCCTTCCCCTTTTCCATGGAGGCGAGGGCTTTTTTGTAGAGCTCGCCGTGGACTTTTTCCGCCTCGTTCGCGAAGGTGAAGGCGCGCACGGCGTTCTTCTGTCCCTCTTCTTCGGCGTCCCTGATGAAGCCGGGGTACATCTCGGTGAATTCGTAGGTCTCACCGTCAAGGGCAGCCTGGAGGTTTTCCGCCGTGGACTTCACGCCGCCCATGGTCCTGAAATGGGCCAGGGCATGAAGGGTTTCCGCTTCGGCGATGGTCCTGAAAAGCTTGGCTATGGCGGGGTAGCCGTCCTTCTGCGCCTGTTCTGCGAAGGCGAGGTACTTCCTGTTCGCCATGGATTCTCCGGCGAACGCTTCAGAGAGGCCTTTCATCGTCTTTTCCATTTTTTCCCGTTCCTCCTGCAGTGGATTATGTGGTAAAAAAGGCGGCCCCGGCAGAGGCCGCCCCGTGTACCGTATTCGAGCGGCGGTTCCGCTATGAGAGAGCCACCACGGCCTCCGGGGTGATCACCCGGAAGGTGAAGGACTCCGTGAAGAAGAGGCGGACCTTGCCGCCGTTCCGTTCCTCGAAGCCGAGGGAAAGGTCCTGGCCCAGGACGAGCTCGAAATCCCCGCCCCGGAGGGAGACCACGTAGGATTCGTCCTGGGTGGAGAGGATGACCTTGTCCACCAGGTTCCCCACGTGCTTGGAGATGGGGTAGCAGGAAGCGGCCCCGTAGATGGCCTTCCAGAGTTTTGGTGACGCCGCGAGGGCGTAGGGACCCTCCACGGAGTCTTCATGGAGCCTGTAGATGGCTGCTGAGACGGCGTCCACGATCTTCTCGGCGTCCTCGCCGCCGAGCTTCACCGACCGTCCCTTTGCCGCCGCAGCCAGGCCTTCGATGCCGGTTGCGGAAAGGCCTTTGTAAACCGCCTTTTCCTCGAACAGGGCGATTTCCTTTGCCGCTTTCTCGAGACTGGAAAGGTCCGGGTCCTTCGCTCCGCGGCTGATGTTGTCCAGCTCCCAGATGTCCATGTCGAAAGTGTGCCTTGCTTCGACGAGGGGAAGTACTCTGTTCACGCCGAACTGGACGCCGTCCTTGGGCTGCTTTTGGGCCAGGTCGAGCCTTCCTGTGGGATGGGCGCTGTAGGACCACCCCTTTGGGCCTTCCACGTCCACGAACTTCCTGGCGGAAAGGTTCGCAGTGAGAACTTTTTTCGCCTGCCCGTCAAGCTCCGCCCAGGCCTCGGGGGTGATGAGAGAGGCAGATCTTCTCAGAATGTCCATTCTCTTGACCTCCTTTGTACTTCGGAAAGGTAATGCCTACTTCAGGCTGCCTATGCCCAGCCCGCCCGGCGTGCCGCCCTCTCCGCCACCGGTCTCGACTTCCAGGAGCGGGGCGGAAGTGAACAGGTATGTTTTGAGTTCCTTGTCCCATCCTTCCATGTTCCGGCGGAGCCACTCGATGAGCATGGCGGCGTGTTCGATCTCTTCATCCCTGTTGTGGGCAAGGAGCTCCTTCAGTTCGGCGTTTGGTGTGGCGGCAACTCTCTGGTTGTAGTAGTTGACGGCTTCCACTTCTTCCATGAGGCTCTTGAGGGCCTTGGCCTCGTCGGCTGTCTTCTGGTCGAGAATATCCGCAGGTTCCGTGAACTGCATGGTATCTCTCCTTTCTTGTCTTTTCACCGGGGCCGCGGTTCAATGCGGCCTTATCGGCATAGTTTTCCTTATTATACCCCGAGCGGGGGCTCAATGAAGCCGTTTGCGATGTGCATAATTATTACCTTGTAATCGTTTTAAATAGCATGAAGACAGTATAGCAAAAAAATGAGAGCCGTCAATATTAGTCAGGTGAAAAAGAAAGCTTCCATTGTGCTAGAATTCCATAACGTGTGCACTTTTTTGTCTTCCGGCGGCGGAATGACGGCCGGTTATCCCGGCATTCTCACCGACCGGCCGGAAGGGAGCGCACAGTGAGGTGGTCCCATGTCTCTGGGCAGAAAGATGGCAATTCTCCTTGCCGGTTTCCTTCTCGTCGCTGTTACGCTCACTGCGGGGAGCTATTCCCTGACGGCCCGGAGCGTACGGGCGAGCGTTGAGGGCGTCGGAAACAGCCTGGTTTCCGAGACAGCCCTTTCCCTTGACGAGTATTTTTCCAAGCTCCTGTCCCTGACCTCCGCCCTTTCGACCTCCGTGAGCGCCCTTTCCGGGAATCTTGCTCCCGCCGGGTACACCGACCTGTTCGGCCGGTATCTTCAATCTATCCGTTCTCACGGGGTGCAGGACGTGTTCATGGGTTTCGAAAACGGTGATTTCAGGGATGCCACCCGCTGGAATCCTCCGGAGGGATATGACCCCCGGATCCGGTCATGGTATGTAGAAGCCCTGAAGAAAGAAGAAGCCGTCATCACCTCCCCCTACCGCGACCTGATCACCGGGGAGCTCATCGTGAGCGTCACCGCGCCGGTGATCTTGCCCTCGGGAAAGCTCCTGGGGGTCTTCGGCCTGGATGTCAATCTCGCCCATGTCCACGAAAAGGTGGTCTCCAGAAAGGTCTTCGGCGAGGGAATAGGATTTCTCGTGGACAGAAAGGGGTTTTTCCTGGCGTCCCCCTTTCCGGAATGGGATCTTTCGGAGAGCATCGCCATTCCTTCGGAAGCGGTTCCCTCCTCCCTCTCCACGCCTGCCAAGGCGCTGCTCCTCGGGAAACCCGGAACCGACCTCATCTCTTTCAGGGGTGAGAGCGCCCTCCTTATCCACTCCCCGGCGGGGGACTATTTCTCCTTCGGGATGATCCTGCCCGAGAAGGTATTCCGCCGCTTCGTCCGGGACATGGCCGCCCTCCATCTCTTCGGGGGGTTCGTCATTCTCCTTCTTGCCGCAGTGCTGCTGTTCCCGACCGTGCATGAGCTCAGGATGTCCTTTGCCTCCCTTTCCTCCGTCGTGGACGGAATTGCGGAACGCCTTTCCGGGAACAGGGACATTACGGAGACGGCCTTCAACGTCCAGGAGCTGGGGGCGGAAATCGGGGAAGCCGTGGAGGAATCCCGGGTGACGGAGTTCAGGAACTTCCTCAGAAGCCTGGAAAACGCACTGAAGATCATAGGGAGGCAGGGAGAGGAAATAGCGGCCCTCACCGAAGAGGCCCTGGCCATACAGGACAATCTCACCGATGTGAACCGGGAACTCACCGAGAGACAAAAAATCTGGAGAAATACGCTGAACGTCATGGAGACCGTTTCGGGCACAGGCGACAGCGGCGGGAAGCTTCAGAGGATCGCAGAAAGCATTCGGGAGAGTACCGGGGCCTTCGGGGTCCTCATGGCCCACCACAGGGACGGAGCCCTGAGAATCCTGGCCATCAGCGGCTACCGTTCCGCCGCGCTCCTTGATTTCGGCATTCCCCTGGACGGAAGCGTGGCCGGGCGGGCCTTCAGGGAAAAACGTCCCGTTTGGGTTGAAAACGTGTCTCTCGAACCGGAGTACGGCATGGTACACCCGGAGGTGGCGACGGAACTGGAAGTCCCCCTTGTGAACCGCGGCAGGAGCGTGGGCATTCTCGAAGTGGCTTTTGCGGGCGAAGGCAGGCCGCAGGACGACGAGCTCATGGAAACCCTGCTGCCGGTAGCATCCGCCCTGGCCGGCCTCCTCGACGTGGAGGACGCCCGCAGGGAAATCAAGGAATCCTACAGGTACCTGGCCGAGAAGCTCCAGTCCGTCACGGAGATTCACCATCTCGAAACCGCGGACCACATGGACAGGATCGGCGCCTATTCCCGCCTCGCCGCGAAAGCCCTCGGAAAATCCGTGGAGGAACAGGACGACATCGAGATCTTCTCACGCCTTCATGACATCGGGAAGCTCCGGGTCCCCATGTCCATCCTCGGGAAGGCCGGTTCCCTTACCGATGAGGAGATGGCTCTCGTCAGGAACCATCCCCGGTGGGGAGCGGAACTCATAGGCGGTGCGGAATGGCTCTCCGCGGCGAGCCGCATCTGCATGACCCACCATGAAAAATGGGACGGCAGCGGCTACCCCCTCGGCCTGTCGGGGGATGAAATACCCTGGGAGGGACAGGTGGTGGCCCTGGGCGACGTATACGACGCCCTTCGGTCCCGAAGGGTCTACAAGGATTCGCTGAGCCATGACGAGGCGGTCCGCATCATTTTGTCCGGCGACGGCCGGACGGAGCCCCGCCATTTCAGCCCGGAGATCCTCGAATTTTTTAGGAACAGCCACAGGGAGATGGACAGGATTTTCGAAAGCCGCCGGGTGAGGTAACAAAACCCGCCCTTCCGTGGTATCATGTGATCAGCAGAATATGCTCATCTCCGAGCCCGTCCGCCTACAGGTTTTTTCCCATGGCGCCGGGCCGTCAGGGTCCGTCCGGAAACAGGCGGGCCTCCCATGTTCGGCAAGGAGACAGCGGACTCTCAGGAGCCGTTCCCTGCCGTGTATGGGCGGAGAACGGCTTTCTTTATTTCCGGCGTTTTGAATTTCTGCACACAACATAAAGGAGGAAATGAATGTGAAAATGAAAAAAATGCGGTCGGTTCTGTTTGTCTGCCTGTTTGTCTTTGCTTTTGCCGGGGTCGCCTCGGGAGCCGAGGTTCTCCGGATGGCCACCACCACCAGCACGGACAACACGGGGCTTCTTGATTACCTGGCCCCTCTGCTCCTTCAGGAGAAGAACATCGAACTCCAGTGGGTTTCCGTGGGCACGGGCAAGGCTCTTGAGTACGGCCGGAACGGTGACGTGGACGTTCTCCTGGTCCATGCTCCCGAGGTGGAGAAGCAGTTCGTCGCCGACGGATGGGGTGTCAACCGCCGCCAGGTGATGTACAACGACTTCATCGTGGTGGGCCCCGTTTCCGATCCTGCGGGGATCAAGGGGATGGCTGCCGCCGATGCCCTGAAGACAATCGCCGCCGTCGCGGCTCCCTTCGCCAGCCGGGCCGACAAATCCGGGACCCACGTGGCGGAGCTTGTCCTCTGGAAAAACGCCGGCATTCCCGAACCCGACAAGGAGAAATGGTACATCCAGACCGGTCAGGGAATGCTGGAAACCCTCATGATCGCCGATGAACGCAAGGGCTATTGCCTCACCGACAGGGGAACCTTCATCAAGTACGAGGACTCCAGGAAGGAACAGGGCGGACTGGTTATCATCGTCGAGGGAGACGACTCCCTGAAAAACCAGTACAGCGTCATCGCCGTCAATCCGGCCAAGTGGGAAAACCTCAGGTATGACCTTGCCGTGGCCCTCATCGACTGGATGGTTTCCCCGACAACCCAGAAGGCCATCGGGGATTTCCAGCTTCTCGGAAAGCAGCTCTTCTTCCCGAACGCCGAAAGATAAAAAACGAAGGAGCGCCGGATTTTTCGGCGCTCCTTTTCTGTCGATTCACTCCAGCGTCCTATGCCTTTTCCTCGATGGCCACTTTCTTCATCTTCTCGGCCTGGACTTTTTCCGAGACTTCCACGGTGAGGACCCCGTTTTTGAACGTCGCCTTCGCCGTGTCAGGATCCACTTCCACGGGGAACTGGATGGACCGGGAGACCTTTCCGTAATAGCGCTCCGAACGGAGCATGTCGTTCTCTTCCACCGTTTTCTCGTCGGATTTCTCCGCCTGGAGCGTCAGGCGGTCCTCGAAAACATTCAACTCCACCTTTGACGGATCGATGCCGGGAAGCTCAAACTCGGCGTATACTTTTCCGTCCTTCCGGTAAAAATCACCCCTGGGCACCGCCGGAACCCTGTCCGTCTCCGGAGCATACCCCATATCGGAAGAAAACTCACCGAAAGCCCGGAGCATGTCCCGCATCATCCTGTCCACTGAAGTGAAAGGGGCAAAGGGCTGAGTAACATCATTGGGCCGTATGGCCAGAAATCTCCGTGTCATCGTGTCCACCTCCAAAAGTCTGATCTTTATTGACCTTATGGTCATTATTATATTCGTCAGTATTGGTTAGACAAGGGCGAAAAAGAAGAATCAGGAGGAAATAAAGGGAAATGGAGCAGGATCTCTGTTGCTTCCTCCTGATTTCTCTTTTTTTCTTTGTATTTCTTTTCCGGAGCGGAAAATCCTCCCGGCAGGTGTACAATGAAACCAATTTTTCCGACAAGGGAGAGTGTGCAATGAAAAAGGACATAGGAATCTCCACGCCCCTCTATCCCGCGCCGGCCCTGGTCGTGGCGGCCTATGGCACCGACGGGCGGCCCGGAGGCCTCATGGTGGCCTGGGGGGGAGTCTGCAATTCGGAACCGCCCTGCATTTCGGTGGCCGTGGCGAAAACACGGCATACCCTGGAGGGGATACAGTCGCGGAATGCTTTTACAGTGAACATCCCGTCCGAGGCCCAGGCTGCGGAGGCGGATTTCTTCGGCCTCGCCTCCGGGAGGGATACGGACAAGTTCTCCGCGGCGGGACTCACCCCGGTTAGGGGGGAAATAGCGGACGCACCGCTGATCGAGGAGTTTCCCGTTTCCATGGAGTGTGAAGTGGTTCAGTCCCTTGATCTCGGCTCCCATTTCCTCTTCGTGGGAAAGGTGGTCAAGACCTGGGCCCGGGAAGAATGCCTCGACGAAAAGGGATATCCGGACCCGGAAAAAGTTCGCCCCCTGATCTTCGCTCCCCGCACGGGAAAGTACTTTTCCCTCGGCTCCATGGTAGGAAAGGCCTTCGGCGAGGGGAAGAAGTACCTGCGGAGAAGAGACTGAGGAAGCCTTTTTTCTTTTGCCAGAAAAAAAGAGGAGCTCCGGCCGAAAGGCCGGAGTTCCTCCCTTGTACAGGTTAAATGTTCCTAGACCGTTTCCTGAGTTTCCTCCCTGGAGCGGAGAAGAAGGAACAGACCGATAACAGCCGCAGTGCTGGCCAGGGAAACGGCCAGGTTCCCATGAAGGGCTGCCAGGCCGACGATCGCGAACAACAGGCGTTCCACAATGGAGAGTCTTCTCTTTCCGTAGCCTGTGATGGCGAAACCCAGCCCCGCCATGGCGGCGACACCGCTGATGATCGACGTCATGTTCCCCAGGAAAGAACTCTTGAGAAGGAGCCCAGGATCATAGCAGAAGGCGAAGGGCACGATGAAGGCCAGTATTCCCAGCCTGCATGCGGCAAAGCCGGTCCTGTTCGGGGGCGAACCGGCGATGGATGCTGCGGCGTATGCGGCCAGGGCAACGGGAGGCGTGATGTTCGAAATTATGGCGTAATAGAAAACGAAAAGGTGAGCTGCCAGGGGCATGACTCCCATTTTGGCGAGGGCCGGCACTCCGAGAGCGGCGCCGAGGATGTAGGCGCTCGTGGTCGGCAGTCCCATCCCCAGGACCAGGGAGACGCCAGCGATGAGGATCAGGGCCAGGAAAGGAATTCCGCCCGAGAGGGCAAGAACGGCGCTCACGAATTTGAAACCGATGCCCGACAGGGCTACCGAGCCTATGACAAGACCCGCAGAAGCGCAGGCGGTACAGATGAGGGGAATGTTCTCCGATCCGTCGTGAATGGCCTGGAGTATTTGCTTCGGTCCCATCCTTTTCCCCGGATTGAGCAGGGAGACCGCCCAGGCGAGGGAGATACCGGCGATGGCGCCGTACATGGGCGTGTATCCCGCCAGGAGCATGTATACCAGGAGAACGATGGGGGACATCATGTAGAGTTTCTTCAGCACCGACCTGATTGAGGGAAGCTCGTCGGCGGGGAGTCCCTTGAGGCCGTCCCGGAGGGCCGTCAGGTGGACCATGAGGAGCACCGTGCCGTAATACAGCAGGGCGGGGAGAACTGAGGCGACCATGATGGTGTTGAACGGTACGCCGAGAAGAGCCGCCATGACGAAAGCTCCGGCTCCCATGACCGGAGGCATGATCTGTCCCCCCGTGCTTGCCACCGCCTCCACCGCAGCGGCGAAATGGGGTTTGTAGCCGATCCGTTTCATGAGCGGGATGGTGAAGGACCCGGTGCCGTAGACGTTGGCGACTGCGGAGCCCGAAATCGAGCCGAAGAGGGCCGAGCTGAGAACGGCGATTTTCGCCGGTCCTCCGGGAGCCGTGCCGGTGAAGGCCTGGGCTAACTCCATGAAGTACTCGCCCACACCGCTTTTTTCAAGAAATCCCCCGAAAATGAGGAAGATCATGACGAAGGTCGCCGACACTCCGAGGGAGGAGGAGAAGATACCCTCGTCGGTGAGGTACATTCCTTCAATAATCCTCGGAAATTCCGTGGGGACTCCCCGGAGGATCTCGGGCATGAAGGGGGCATCGCAATAATAGGTGTAGACTGTAAAGAACAGCGCTACGATGACGATGGGCAGGCCGACGATACGCCTTGTTCCTTCGAGAAGAAGGATGATCAGCATGGTTCCCAGGATGAGCTGGGCGGACGTCAGGTCGTCCACGCCCTGCATCCGCATCATGATCTCGTCGTAGTTCAGCATGATGTAGATGCCGGGGAGGGTGGAAAGTGCTGCAAAAATCCAGTCGTACCAAGGAACGGAGGTCTCAAGATGCCTCTTGTCCCCTGCGGGAAGAAAGGGGTAGAGCACAAAGCACATAGGGAGCACCCAGGTGAGGTGGATGGCTCTTTGCAGGTATGCCTCGAAAGTGCCGAACACAGCGGTATAAATGTGAAAAAGGCCCATGGCAAGGACATAGACGTACAGACCCTTTGCCACAATGCCGTCGAGTTTCCTCATGGAATGAAATCCCTCCTTGAAAACACAGGGGCTGCCGGCACGGGAAAAGAGACTCCGGCGAAAGAGAAAAAGGCGGGCTTGCCGGCCCGCCTTGCGGATCATATCGTTCGGATTATACGGGACTTACTTCTTGGAGACTTCGTTCCAGTAGCGGACCGCCCCGGGGTGGCTCTTTATGGCGCCGCCGGGGATCGCCGTGGCGGGATCGAGTTCGTTGATGTCCACCACTGCCTTGGAGAGTAGCTCCTGGTTTTCGTGCATGACCTTGCACAGGTCGTAAACCAGCTGCTCGTCGAGGTCGCCGCGGACCACAACGCATGTGTAGTCGCCCACAACCCTGACGGTCGGAGTCTTGTCAGTCACGGATTTGTAGATTCCGGGGTCCACGGTGAAGGTGACGGTGCCGTAGGCCTCCCCGACCTTGTCGAGGGTCGCCTGGTCCATTCCGAGGAGCACGATGTCCGTCTGGCTCTCGATCTGCATCACAATGGAAGCGACCTTGCCCACTGAGAAGGCGAAAACGTCGAGATGGTTGTCCGCCAGAAGGTCTGCGCCGCTGGAATAGGAAGCGTATTCCACGGAGCCGCCCCAGTCCTTCAGTTCCTTCCTGTAGTCGGCGATGCCGAAGCCGGACTTGAAGATGCCGTTCACGATGAACTCGGATCCTGTGCCCGTCTTGAGGGTGGCGAACCGGGTGGGGGTCTTCTTTGCGATGAGGTCGTTGAGGGATGTAATCCCGTGCTTCTCCACGAAGTCCTTCCGGGCGATGAAGTAGGTGTACTGGGTGTAGAGGTTCGCCATGATGACTGCGTTGCCTGTGGGATCCTTGAAGGGAGCGTCGCTCGCCTTCTGGCCCACGGCGACCATGGAGGTGTTGGAGAAGCCGAGCTCGCCCTTGCCGTTGTGGGTATTGATGATGTTTGCCACGGCGCCGCCGGTGATGCTGGTGGTGGGGATCAGCTTGGAGGTCCAGAGGTCGGCGAGGGCTCCGCCGAGGGCGAACCAGTTGCCGCCCGGGGGGCCCGCCATGAAGCGGAGCTGGTCTGGCTTGACGGTCTGGGCGGAAACTGCTGAACCGCTCAGGGCGAAAATGAGCGCAAGGGCTGCAAGAACGAGGACGCGCTTTTTCATTTTTCGATTCACACTCCTGTTAATATAGATTAGAATTCCTTCGAATTCGTTAAAGAAATAATAAGGGCTCCCCAAAAAGGTGTCAATGAACCGGCGAACCTTTTTTTCCCGGGCCTTCACAATGAAAGGAGATTTCAGTCATGATCCATCGTCGTCCTTTTTTCTGTTCCTTCGCCGGAGACGGAGATCCTTCCGGTATGATCCCTGCGAGAAGCGAAATTCCCCGGGAGTACACCTGGGACCTTGAGGTCGTTTTTCCTTCAGCAGAGACGTGGGAGGAATCGTTCCGCCTTCTCGGAGAAGAAATGGAGCGGCTTGGCGGCTATAACGGGAGGCTTTTCGAGTCCCCCGGGACGTTGCTTGAGTTCCTGAAGCTCGAGGAGGGGGCTTCGGAGAGGATGGGCAGGCTCTATGCCTATGCCGTGATGAAGAGCCACGAGGATACAGCCGACGCCGCCCGGCAGGCGCGGGCCGAAAGGGCGGGCACCCTGCTGGCCTCCTACGGGGCCGTCCTCTCCTTTTACCGGCCCGAGGTCCTCGCCGCCGGGGCGGATGGTGTGAGGGCCGCCATCGAAGGGTGTCCCGGGCTGGAAATGTACCGCCATCACTTCGATGACCTCCTCCGGACCGCCGGGCATGTTCTCGGCCTGCAGGAGGAGGAGATCCTCGCCCGGTCCGAAGAAATGGCCCGAACCCCGGAAAACGCCTTCTCCCTTCTGACGAACGCCGACCTTGCGTTTCCGGCGGTTCTCGACGAATCGGGCAGGGAGACCGAGCTCTCGGAGGAGAGGTACTACCTTCTGAGCCGGTCGAGGGACAGGAGGGTTCGGAAGGACGCCTTCGAAGGGCTCTTCTCCACCTACGGGAAATTCCGGAACACTCTCGCCGCCCTGTACTCCGGGAGCGTGAAATCCGACCTCTTCTACTCCAGGGCCAGAAAGTATTCCTCTGCCCTCGAGGCGTCCCTCCACGGCGACAATATCTCCCCTTCCGTGTACGATATAGTGGTGGACACGGTCAACAGGAACCTCGACGCTCTCCACGGCTACATGGCGCTTCGGAAAAAAGCCCTGGGGCTGGAGGAGCTGCGGATGTACGACCTCAACGTGCCCCTCGCGGACGAGCCGGAAACCAGGATCCCCTACGGAAAGGCCGTTGAGATGGTGATGGAGGGGCTTGCGCCTCTCGGGACGGAATATGTTGACGTGCTGAAAAAGGGTTTTTCCTCCCGGTGGATCGACGTCTACGAGAACCAGGGAAAGAGAAAGGGAGCCTATTCCTGGGGGAGCTACGGAACCCACCCCTACATCCTCCTGAACTACAATGGAACCCTCAGGGACGTGTTCACCATCGCCCACGAGGCGGGGCACTCCCTCCACACGTGGTTTTCCCATGCCGGCCAGCCGCAGGTCTACGCCGACTACACCATTTTCCTCGCGGAGGTGGCATCCACCACCAACGAGGCTCTCCTCCTGGAGTCCCTGCTGGAAAAGGCGCCGAAGGAGGAGAAGATCTTTCTCCTGAACCACTATCTTGACCAGGTGCGGACCACGGTGTACAGGCAGGCCATGTTCGCCGAGTTCGAAAGGGAAACCCATTCCCAGGCCGAAAGGGGTGAGGCCCTCACCGCCGAGCTCCTCTGTACACTGTGGAGAGGGCTGAACGAACGGTACCACGGTCCGGAAATGCTCCTGGACGATGCCCTGTCGGTGGAGTGGGCCAGAATTCCCCATTTTTACAGCGCTTTTTACGTGTACAAATACGTCACCGGCTTCGCTG
>JAPXRK010000008.1:0-16286 GCA_033813575.1 Synergistales bacterium | reverse complement strand
GATACCCGCCGCCAATGACACCTGTCATCCGACACTGCCGCAAATAACTCTCGGCTACTCCTATTTTCGCCGCCGCCTCTTTACTTGTAAGAAACCGAACTTCACTCATATCTGTGTACCTCCAAAATCTAGGATGTACACTTTAGGATGTCTGCGGCGGGGAGGCAAAAACAAACGAAACAGGGCAAAGTCGAAAATTGATCCAAAAGTCCTACGTGAATGACCGGGAGAGGGGTTTTTGAGTCCAGTTTTTTTAGGGAGTCCAGGGGGAGTCCGGGTAAAGAAAAAGGGCTCCGACGAAACCGCCGGAACCCTTGCTATTACTTGGTGGGCGATACTGGGATCGAACCAGTGACCTCTTCCGTGTGAAGGAAGCGCTACTTCCGCTGAGCTAATCGCCCGGAACACGCGGTATTATATCGTGCCGGGGCGGGCTTTGCAAGCCGGAAAATCTTCGGGAGAGACGGTGAAGGTTCTCCATTGTTCGTTGATCTTTACTGAATTTTTGATAGAAAATAATGAGGAAAGGAACTAAAAATCACTTCCTATTTTTTCTATGAGGAGTATAATCAATTCGGCAGGTGATGGGTACGTGAACGATATTTCCGACTTGGGACGTGTTTCGGATCTCTGGGAGTACTGGGGTTTTTCGCCCTGGAACTTCGAGGGAATGAAAGGTGTCTACCGAAGGGTTACATTCGTAAAGAACGCGCTGATCGGCGAGGTATGCAGGTATTACGCGGATGACTACATCATTTGGAGCCACAGCGGGAAGGCGGACCGGCAGCGTATTCTCAAGGTCTGCAAACCGCAGCCCGACCTCATGACGCAGCGCTATCTTTTTGTCGAGGGAGCGGAATCCCGGGAGAAATGCGTCATCCGGTCTTTTTTTCTTGGTTTCCGCGGGTATGCGGAGGTGCACACCTTTACGCCCGGGGGAGGGTTCGAAAAGCGGATCAAGGATCTGGCCCCTCTTGTGGATAAAGCGCTGGAACTTCTCCGCTCGAGAAAAAACGAGTCAGGAGGTGGTGTCCCGGAAAAATAGAAGCTGCACCGTTTTTTCATACTCTTTTCATATTTTCCGGAGGTGAATGAAGTGCTCGCAACCCTTTTTGGTATTGCCATCGTCTTGTTTGCAGTTTGTTATAAGGTGTACGGTTCCTACATGGCTGGTATCTACGGCCTGAGCGACGACAACAAAACTCCTGCCGAAGCCATGTTTGACGGTATCGACTACTGCCCGGCCCATCCCGCCGTTCTCCTGGGCCACCATTTCGCGTCCATCGCCGGAGCCGGACCCATCGTCGGCCCCATCACAGCAGCCGCCATGTTCGGATGGCTGCCCGCCTACCTGTGGTGCCTCATTGGATCGGCTTTCATCGGCGGTCCCCATGACATGGGTGCCCTTGTGTCCTCCATGCGCCACGACGGAAAATCCGTGGGCGAAGTGGTGGACAAGTGGATCGGGCGGAAGGGGAAGATTCTCTTCCTCTGCTTCACCATCCTTGCCCTCATCCTTGTCGTCGCGGTCTTCCTGCAGCTTTCCGCAGGATCCTTCGCGGCCGACCCCGCAGTGGCCTTCTCGGCGACGCTGTACATCGGCATGGCCGTTCTCTTCGGCGTGCTGATTTACAAGTACCGCGTGCCCCTGTGGCTCATGACCGTCGTCATGGTGCCCATCGTCATCTACGCCTGCTGGTACGGCAACTACTCCCCCTGGGTCGCCAGTATGTTCAAGCTCCCCATGGAAACATGGCGGTGGCTCCTTGTCGTCTATATCTTCCTCGCTTCCGTTCTTCCCGTGTGGCTTCTTCTCCAGCCCCGCGACTATCTTGCTTCCTATTTCCTGTACTTCGCGGTCATCATCGGCGCCATCGGCATGATCATGGGCAAGGGCGAGAACTTCCAGGTCGTTCTTCCCGCCTTCAAGGGCTTCGTGGCCAACAACCAGTACATCTGGCCCATGCTCTTCATCATCGTGGCCTGCGGTGCCGTTTCCGGCTTCCACTCCCTTGTGGGCAGCGGAACCACGTCCAAGCAGCTGAAAAAGGAGAAAGACTCCGTGATCGTCGGCTACGGCTCCATGCTGCTTGAAGGCGTCGTGGCGGTTATCGCCATCGGCACGGTCATGCTCAGCGGCGTAATCGCCAAGGGCGGCCCCACCATCACTTACGCCGAGGGCTTCGGCAAGTTCGCTTCCATCGTCGGGATCGACCCCAAGATCGGCATGTCCCTTGGACTTCTGGCCATCAACTCCTTCCTCCTCACCTCCCTTGACACGGCCACCCGTCTGACCCGCTACCAGATCCAGGAGCTCACCAACATGAAGGTGGACAAGTATACCGCTACCTTCCTCACCGTGGCGGCAGCCATGGCCCTGCTCCTCGTCAAGACCCACGGGCCGGACGGCAAGGTCATCGCGGCCTGGGCGGCAATCTGGCCCATTTTCGGTGCGTCCAACCAGCTCGTCGCCGCTCTTGCCCTCCTGGCCATCGGAGTCTGGGTTGCAAAGGGCCTGAAGAAGGATAACCGGTTCGCCATGGTTCCCATGTGGTTCATGCTCGTGACCACCGTGGCGGCCCTTGGCGTCATGATCAAGGAGAACCTTGCCTACGCGAGCCCGAACTACGTTCTCGTGGTTCCCTCCATCATCCTTCTTGTCCTCGGACTTCTGATGGTGCTGGAGTCGATGAAGGCTTTGAGGGCGTCAGACAAGGATCTGTAGAGTTTCCGGAACCTGCGGAAAAAGAAGAGGGAAGGCCTTGTTTCAGGCCTTCCCTCTTTTGTTCCGGAAAAGGATTCCGCTGGAAAACCGGCCCGGTTACTTGCCGCTTTTCCCGACGCTGAAGGATTTGGCGCTCCAGGATTTCCCCCGCTTCCTGTTGGCGGCGTCGAGCACTTCGACGAACCTGCTCCCGCACCTGGGGCATCTCATGGCTGCCGCCTTTTCTTCCAGTTCAAATTCACTTTTGCACGACAGGCATCGAAATTTTCCCATGGAAAATCACCTCCGCATTTTTTTCCCCGTATTGATTTAATACTCGAGTATCGGCAAAAGAATTTACCCCATATTATACCAGAATGCTCCGGGTGGTGAAGGACTCAGCAGCGGTCTGCCGCAGAGGGTATAATGGATCCAGCCTGAAATCGAAGGGAGGACGAACATGCTCTTTTCATCGCTGAAGAAGAGGCTGGACGTTTGCTGCGTCCTGTGCGGAGCCGCGGGGCTGGGTATCCAGACCGTGGAGGATATGCTGGCGAGAATCATAGTGGACGAAGGCTACTGCGTTTTCGGATCCAGGGAGTACATGTCCCGCGTCCGAGGGGGAAACAACTCCACCGAGCTCCGGATAGCCTCTGAGCCTGTGGATGCCCTGATCGACAGGATCGATATTCTCGTTGCCCTGAGCCGGAACGTGCGAAGGAACATCCTGGAGAGAATTTCCGCCGACACGGTCATTTTCGGCGACAGGGAAGAACTGAAGGGGGAGCTTGAAGACCTCGGAGCTGCCTTTGTGGACGTTCCCCTGTCGACCATGGCGAAAGAAGCCGGGGGGAAGATCTACTCCAACTCCATCGCCGCCGGCGTCCTCCTCGGGGTGCTCGGCCTGGGAACGAAAGGGGCGGAGGACTTTTACAGGAAGCGGTTCGCCGGAAAGGACGACGTGGTGGCCAGCAATATAGGGGCCGTCACCAGTGGGTACGAACGTGGTCTTTCCATGGCCGGTGAGGGGGGCGTCCTGAAAGGCCGTCCCCGGAAAGCCGGCGCGCGGAAGGCGATCCTCAACGGCAGCGATGCCGTTTCCCTGGGGGCCATGGCGGCGGGGTGCAACTTCGTCACCGCCTATCCCATGTCCCCGGCCACGGGTGTGCTCTCCTTCTTCGCGAAGCACGCCGAAAAAGCGGGAGCGGTGGTGGAGCAGGTGGAGGACGAACTTGCCGCCATGAACATGGCGGTCGGGGCCGCCTATGCGGGAGCCCGTCCCCTGGTGACCACCTCCGGAGGCGGATTCGCCCTCATGGCCGAGGGGCTCAGCCTTGCCGGTGTCATGGAGGCTCCCGTGGTGGTGCATCTTTCCCAGAGGCCGGGGCCCGCCACGGGGATGGCCACCAGGACGGAGCAGGCGGACCTGGAGCTTGCCCTCTATTCCGGTCACGGCGAATTTCCAAGGGCCCTCTACGCCCCGGGAACAATGGAGAGCGCCTTTATGCTGACCCAGGAAGCCTTTGACATCGCACTGAGGTACCAGACGCCGGCCATCGTGCTGACGGACCAGTATTTCATGAACGCCTTCTACAACCTGGATGGGGACGCCCTTTCCTGGCTTGAGGAGCCTCCGGCCGTCCCTGAGACGGGGGCGGAGTACCGACGCTACGAGGATACTCCCGACGGCTGCTCGCCCTTCGGCGTTCCCGGCTGGGGAAAGGGCGTCGTGGGGGCTGACAGCCACGAGCACGACGAGGTTGGGCACGTCTATGAGGACTTCGACCTCCGGACCAGGATGCAGGACAAGCGGATGCGAAAGCTCGCCGGAATGACGGACCGGGTACTTTCCCCGTCGCTGGTCGGCCCCGAATCCTTCTCGAACCTGGTGATCTGCTGGGGGTCCACCATCCCCATCGTCCGGGAAGCCCTCGAGCGCCTCGGGCGGGAGGATACGGCCCTGCTGGTCTTCGAGCAGGTGTGGCCCCTCGCGCCGTCGGCCGGTGACCTTCTGCGGAAGGCATCCTTCACCGCCGTGGTGGAGGGAAACAGCACGGGCCAGTTCGCCGGACTGCTTCGGAAAACCTTCGGTGTGGCGGCGGACCGCACGGTGCTGAAATACAACGGATTGCAGTTCTCGGTGGAAGAGGTCGCGGACAGGCTCGCGGAAATTCTTCCCGGCAAAGGAGGGGGCAGGTGATGGACTCCATGGCGTTCGATCTTCCCGGCATTGACCTTTCGTGGTGCCCCGGCTGCGGGGACTTCAAAATCCTCGACTCCATCAAGAAGGCCCTCGCCGAACTCGGCCTCGGGCCCCTGGACGTGGTCATGGTCTCGGGGATCGGCCAGGCGGCAAAGACACCCCATTACATGAAGGCCCATTTCTTCAACGGCCTCCACGGGCGGGCCCTCTCCAACGCCACGGCCATCAAGGCGGCAAACCCCGCCCTGGAGGTCATCGCCGTGGGAGGGGACGGCGACATGTACGGCGAGGGAGGGAACCATTTCACCCATACCATCAGGCGGAACCCGGGGATCACCAACCTGGTGTTCAACAACATGGTCTACGGCCTCACCAAGGGCCAGGCATCGCCCACGAGCCCCAGGGGATTCCGCACCTCCGTGCAAGTGGACGGTGTCCATGCCCAGCCCTTCAATCCCCTTGCCGCAGCCCTGGTCCACGGAGCGACCTTCGTGGCCCGGGCCTTCGCCGGAAACGGCGACCAGACAAAGGAGATCATCAAGAGGGCTATCCGCCACAAGGGATACGCCCTGGTGGACATCTTCCAGCCCTGTGTTTCCTTCAACTCCGTGAACACCTACAAGTGGTTCATGGACAACACCTACACCCTGGAGGGGCACGACGAGGGAGATTTCGGCAAGGCCATGGAGCTGGCCCTGCTCCAGGAAGGGCCCTTTCCCCTGGGGGTTCTCTACAGGAAGGAAGGGGGCCCCGTCTTCGAAGAGACCCTGGCGGCCTACCGGAAGGACGACCGGCCCCTCTTCCGCCGGGAGGCCCCCCGGAAGGCCGTGAAGAAGCTCCTGGCCTCTCTGGCCGGGTAGGGAAGGGAGGAAACGGACATGAACGAAGGAGACGGGCTGCCCCCGTTCCGCCTGCCCGACGGCGGGGGGAAAGAATGGACGGCGGCCGATTTCGAAGGCAGATGGCGTGTCCTCTTTTTCTACAGCAAGGACAACACCTCGGGGTGAACCAGCGAAGTGAGGGACTTTGCGGACAGGATGCCCGCATTCGAAGCGCTGAACTGCGCTGTGGCAGGGATCAGCCCCGACTCTCCGGAGAGCCACAGGAAGTTCGCGGAGAAGCTGGGACTTGCCTTCCCCCTGCTGAGCGACCCTGGCCACGGGTTCATCGAAGCCTGCGGATTCTGGGCGGCCAAAAAGATGTACGGCAAAGAATACATGGGCGTGGAGCGGTCCACGGTCATCGCCGACCCCGGCGGGAAGGTCGTGAAGATCTTCAGGAAAGTGAAGGTGGCCGGGCATGCGGAAAAGGTTCTCGAGGCCCTGAAGGAAGCGGCAGTCTGAAGGGCGGAACGGGAGAGCGGATCACGAGAGGCGGAGAATTTTCTCCGCCTCTTCTAATGCAATACCGTATCAGAGGGTGCAGATCCGGAGTATGCCTCCGGTCTCACAGGGGGGCAGAAGCCGGAGCATTTCCCCGGGGGTGCGCCCCGTCTCCGGGTGCCTCCACTCCGGGGCAACCTGAGCCAGGGGCAGGAGCACGAAGGCCCTCCGCTCCATCTCCCGGTGGGGGATGGTCAGCCGGTCCGACCGAACTGACAGCCCGTCATAGAAAAGAATGTCCAGGTCGATGAGCCGGGGGCCCCACCGTTTTTCCGGGATTCTGCCCAAGGCGTCCTCCATCTGTTTCAGAAGGTCGAGCAGTTCTTCCGGGGAGAGCCCCGTTTCAGCCATGACACAGGCGTTCAGGAAGCGGGGCTGGTCCTTCACGCCCCAGGGAGGGGTTTCAAACACGTCGCTGGAGGCCAGGACGGCGAGGCCGGCGCTTTTCAGGAGGGAGACTGCCTTACGGAGGAGCTGAAGCCGGTCTCCGAGGTTGCTCCCGAGGGAAAGGGCCACGGTGCTCATTCCAGGCACTCCCCGACGGCGCTGAGCATTGAGAGGACCCGGGCATTTCCCTCCACGTCGTGAACCCGGACGAGGGCGACATTGTGCAGTCCGCAGAGGGCCGTGACCGCCAGGGTGCCCTCCAGCCGGTCCTCCGGATCGGCAAGACCGAGGGTCGCGCCGATGAATCCCTTTCTTGAATGGCCGATGAGAAGGGGGCGCCCGAAAATGCGGAACGCGTCCAGGTTCCGCAGAATCCTGAGGTTGTCCTCGCGGCGCTTGCCGAATCCAAGTCCCGGGTCGAGGAGAATTCTCTCCGCCGGAATCCCCGCCTTTTCCGCCAGGGACAGCCGTTCCTCGAAATAGCAGAGGATGTCCCCCACGGTGTCGTCGTACCGGGGATCCTTCTGCATGTCCCGGGGCGTCCCCTGGATGTGGGAGAGAACCAAGCCCGCTCCGGATTCCGCAGCCGCTCCGGGGAGATCGGGGTCGAAACCGAGGCCCGAGATGTCGTTGATGATGTCGGCCCCTGCCCGGACGGCTTCGAGGGCCACCTTCGCCTTCCATGTGTCAACCGAGATCACTGTCTCCGGAAAGGCCTTCCGGACGGCCGCTATGGCGGGGAGAAGCCGTTCCATTTCTTCCTTTTCCGGCACGGGTTCCGAGCCGGGCCGGGTGGATTCCGCCCCGAGGTCGAGAACGGCGGCGCCTGCTGCAACCATGGACCGCGCCCGGGAGAGAAGATCGTCCTCCGGGGTGATCCGGCTCTTTTCGTAAAAGGAGTCGGAAGTAAGGTTCAGGATGCCCATGACGGCGGTCCTCTTCCCGAGAGAAAGGACCCTGCCCTCCCGGAAGGAAAATGTCCATGCGGACCTGTCCAGGCCGGAAAGGGTCCGGGAGAGGCCCTCCCGGATTTCGGGAAGGCCCCAGCAGGGAAGGGCTCCCAGTTTCTCCGCCAGGGACCGGAGCTGCCCCGGGGTTCCAAGGAGGAGGACGGCGCTCTCTGATGCCTCGCAGGAGATGACGCCCCGGTTCACCACGGCGTCTCCGCCCCGGGCGAGCAGCTCCTGCTTCAGGAACGCTGCCGCCCGGAAGTCGGCTTTCGGAATAAACAGGGAGAGAAGGTTCCTCTTGGGTTCGAAGTACGCGCTGGAGCGAAGGTCGGCGCCGATGCGGCGCAGCGCCGCGAGGAGGTCTTCACGGCTTTGAGCAGGAAATGGGTAAGCGATCACGGCGGGAGCTCCTTCCCGGGAATGTCGGCAATGCCGTTCCGATGATATAGTGTCCCTTTGGTGCGGTCAAGGGACGGTCCTCACACCCATTCGGTGGTGAAGCCGGAAAGGTGGTCCGTCCGATTCAGCGAAAAGAGGGAATAGCCGTGGAGGTCGTCGTGGACGAGGATGGAGTAGGACCCCGTGTCCATGTGGACCTTCCAGAAGTAGGGCGACGGTATGCCGAGGCACCCGGCGAGAAGGGGCTTGATGACCGTCCTGTGGGTCACCACGGCGAACGTCCCGCCCCGGTATTTCGCCGCAGCCCGGTCGAGGGCCGCCATGGAGCGCCTCAGGACGTCGTCCATGGATTCCGCTCCTTCCACGGCGAGGCGCTCGGGATTTTCAAGCCAGATTTTCCACTGCTCGGGGTAGAGACCCGCGATTTCTTTCTTGGGACGGCCTTCCCAGATGCCGAGGCAGGTGTTGTTGAAACCCTCGTCCTCCTCCACGGGGATGGAACAGGCGGCCGCGATTGCCCTGGCGGTGTCTTTCGCCCGAAGCAGGGGGCTTGTCACCACCGCTTTAGGGATGTAGGGACGAAGGGCCGCCCCAAGCTCGGCGGCCTGCCGGAGGCCCCGTTCGTTCAGGGGAAAATCCACCCTGCCCCGGAAAAGCCCCTCGATGTTTCCCCGGCATTCGCCGTGTCGCGCCAGAAGTATGGTGGTTCGTTCAGGTTCTTTCATTCTGCATCCTCCCCTGTCCGGCCGGGAAGAGGCCGGAAAATGGAAAAATCCGTCTGACCAGTCTTGACAATAATATCACGGATTGTTACTCTACCTCTCGGTGGAAACGTGTTGGCACTCTCTCTTAAAGAGTGCTAACGCATTCCGGGGAGGTGAAGCCATGCTGACGGAGCGCCAGCTCGAAATCGTGCTCTCTGTTGTCTATGAATATATCCAGAGCGGCGAGCCCGCCGGATCGAGGACCATTTCCAAGAAATACCTCAGAGGAAGCAGTCCGGCCACAATCCGGAACGAGATGTCCGACCTTGAGGAAATGGGGTATTTCTTCCAGCCCCACACGTCCGCGGGGAGGCTCCCCACGTCGAAGGCCTACCGTCTCTACGTTGACTCCATCATGCAGCGCCGCCGTTCGGCGCCCGCCGAAACGGAGCAGTGGAAAAAAGAGATCCGGGAACAGCGCCAGGGTGTGGACGCCATTCTCGCCTACGTCTCCCAGCTGTTGGGAAAGGCCACCAACTGTGTCGGGGTGGCCGCCCTGTCCGCCCTGGAGGAAGTGCAGATCCAGCGGGTGAACTTCGTCCGGCTCGGAGGCAGCACCGTCCTGGTGCTCATCGTCCTCGAGGGGGGTCTGGTGCACCATGCCAACCTCCAGCTGCCCTGCGAGATCTCCCAGGACAACCTCGACGAGCTTGCCCGGAAGATTTCCGCCGTGGCCTGCGGTCACCCATGGGGTCAGGTCCGGGACGCCCTCTTCACCTACGTTCTCGACGGGCTCGAGCGGGTCTGGGATATTTGCCGCGAGGCCCTGGTGCAGATGGACGCCATCCTGAACCGGAGGAGCTCCCGGCTGTTCGTGGGCGGCGCCCAGCATATTCTGAACCTTCCGGACTTCCAGGACATCGGGAAGTTCCAGACGGTGCTCTCCCTCCTGGAGCAGGAGCAGGCCCTGGCGGACATGGTGGAGCGCTACAGCATCAAGCAGGGGGTCTCCGTGACCATAGGTGAGGAAATTTCCGAAGAGATGAAGGAATGTTCCCTGGTCCTCGTCCCTGCCTCCGGGTACGGGCGGAGGACCATTCTCGGCCTGATAGGGCCCCTGAGGATGGACTACGAGAAGTCCATCTCCATCCTGGAAACCATCGCGGAGGATCTCGACGATTCTCTTGTCAACTGAACCGCCGAAAGGAGAAGGAACCATGAACGGGAAAGAGAAGGACGCGGCCGTGGAGCGGCCTGAGGATATGATGCGGGAGGTCCCGGAGACGGAAACAGGACAGCCGGAAGAGACCATGGAGGAAGCCGTTCCTGAGGAGAGCGCCGGGGACCAGCCGCCGGCAGAGGCTTTCCCGGTGATAATCGCCGGCCTCGAGGAGCGGAACAGGGAGCTGGCATCGGCTCTTGCCGCGGCCCGGGCTGACTTCTTCAACTACAGGAAGAGGATCGAGCGGGACCGGCAGCGGGAACGGATCATGGCCGGAGAAGAGAAGGCCATGGAATTCCTGCCGGTGCTGGACAATCTTGATCGGGCTCTTTCCGCCGGAGAGACTTCCGACAGTTCGGGCATCCTGCAGGGAGTGACCATGGTGCGGCGCCAGTTCCTGTCCGTGCTGGAAAGCATGGGAGTGGAGCAGATCCCCACCGTGGGCACGCCTTTTTCTCCCGAGGTGCACGAAGCCCTGGCAGCCGAGATGACCGATGATCCGGAGAAGAACGGCATTGTCACGGAGGAGATCCTGTCGGGATACCGCACCCGGGAACGGGTGCTCCGTCCCGCGAAGGTGAAAGTGGCTTCCTGTGTCCGGAACGAAACTGAATGAGCCCTCAGGGCCGTTGCAGATTTTTTACACTTTATGAGGTGAGATGAATGTCGAAAGTCGTAGGAATTGACCTTGGAACAACCAACAGCTGCATCGCCGTCCAGGAGGGCGATGTGACCACCATCATCCCCAGTTCGGAGGGGAGCCGCACCACCCCGTCGGTAGTGGCCTTCACGAAGGAAGGGGAGCGTCTCGTGGGGCAGCTCGCCAAGCGGCAGGCCATCGTGAACGGCGACCGCACCATCCTTTCCATCAAGAGGGACATGGGAATGGACCGCAAGGTGGAGATCGACGGAAAGAAATACACCCCCCAGGAGATCTCATCCATGATCCTGCAGAAGATGAAGCGGGACGCCGAGGACTACCTCGGAGAGCCGGTGACCAGAGCGGTGATCACCGTTCCCGCCTACTTCACCGACGCCCAGCGGCAGGCCACCAAGGACGCCGGGTCCATCGCCGGTCTCGAAGTGCTCCGGATCATCAACGAACCCACTGCCGCCTGCCTCGCCTACGGCGAGAACAAGCAGGGGGAACACAAGATCCTCGTGTTCGACCTCGGAGGCGGCACCTTCGACGTGTCCATCCTCGACGTGGGTGAGGGCGTGTTCGAGGTCCTCGCCACCGCGGGCGACAACCGGCTGGGCGGCGACGACTGGGACATGAGGATCGTGAACTGGATGGTCGAGGAGTTCAAAAAGAGGGAAGGCATCGACCTGAAGAACGACCGCATGGCGGGGCAGCGTCTCCGGGAAGCGGCCGAGAAGGCCAAGGTGGAACTGTCCTCCATGCCGGAGACCACCATCTCCCTGCCCTTCATCACCGCCAACGCGTCGGGTCCGAGGCACCTGGAGATGAACCTTTCCAGGGCGAAATTCGAGGAAATGACCGCCGACCTGCTGGAGCGGACGGTGAAGCCCACCCGCCAGGCTCTGCAGGACTCCGGCCTGTCCGCCGGCGAGATCGACAAGATCCTCCTCGTGGGTGGTTCCACCAGAATGCCCATGGTCCAGCGGAAGATAAAGGAGCTTCTCGGCAAGGATCCCACCAAGGGGATCAACCCCGACGAATGCGTCGCCGCGGGGGCGGCCATCCAGGGCGCCATTCTCGCCGGAGACCACAAGGACATCGTCCTCGTGGACGTGACGCCTCTCTCCCTGGGGCTCGAGACCCTCGGGGGCGTGTTCACCAAGGTCATCGAGAGAAACACCGCCATCCCCGTGTCCAAGAGCCAGGTCTTCACCACCGCGGGCAACAACCAGACCCAGGTGGAGATCGTGGTGCTCCAGGGCGAGCGGGCCATGGCGGCCGACAACGTGAAGCTCGGCACATTCGTCCTCGACGGCATTCCCCCCGCACCCCGGGGCATCCCCCAGATCGAGGTGACCTTCAACATCGACGTGAACGGGATCCTGAACGTGGCCGCCAAGGACAAGGGAACCGGCAAGGCCCAGAACATCTCCATCCATTCGTCCAACCTGTCGAAGGACGATATCGAGCGGATGAAGACCGATGCCGAGACCTTCGAGGATGAGGACAAAAAGAAACGGGAAGCGGCGGAGACCCGGAATGAGGCCGACAGCGCCGTCTACGGCGCCGAACGGCTCCTCTCCGAGAACGGCGACAAGATGACCCCCGAGGAGAAAGGGGCCATTACCTCCGCCATGGAAGAGCTGCGGGGACTCCTGTCCGGCGGGGATTCCGACGCCATCCGGTCGGCGAAGTCGAAGCTCGAGAAGGCGGTACAGGACTTCTCGACGAGACTCTACTCCCAGGCGTCGGCCCAGGACGGTTCCGGGAACGGCGCCGGCGCTGGCGCCCCGGAGGGCGAAACGGTGGATGCCGAATTCACCGATCAGGGCAAGGCGTAGGTGTGACGAAAGATGTACGGCCCGGGAGAGACCGACGATCTGTACCAGGTACTCGGGGTTTCGCGGGACGCCTCCGCGGCCGAGATCAAGAAGGCGTACCGGCAGCTGGTGCGGAAGTACCATCCTGACGCCAACCCGGGAAACAAGGAAGCGGAAGAGCATTTCAAGAAGATCAACCAGGCCTATGAGATCCTGAGCGACACGCAGAAGCGGGCCCAGTACGACCAGTTCGGTACCGTGGGCGACATGCCGGGAGGAAGCCCCTTCGACGGATTCGGCGGGGGCGTGGGCGACATCTTCGGCGATATTTTCGACAATCTCTTCGGGGGCGCGGGAGGCCGGAGAAGGGCCGGCCCCAACGCCCCCCGGAGGGGAGCCGACCTCGAGATGGAAACGGAGGTCACCCTCCTGGAAGCGGCCGAGGGTGTGGCGAAGGAGTTCCAGATCCCCCGCTGGGAGTCCTGCGGGGAGTGCGGAGGGTCCGGAGCGAAGCCCGGGACCTCCCCCGAGACCTGCCCGTCCTGCGGCGGCAGGGGACAGGTGGAGACGAAGCAGCACACTCCCTTCGGCCAGTTCGTGACGGTGAATACCTGTCCCCGGTGCAACGGCTCGGGAAAGGTGGTCAAGGAAAAATGCCCCTCCTGCGGAGGCGCCGGGCGGACCCGGAAGACCCACAGGGTGGAGGTGAAAATCCCCGCCGGGGTGGATACGGGCACCCGTCTCCGCATCGCCGGCGAAGGGGAGCCGGGGATCAACGGCGGTTCCTCCGGAGACCTTTACCTGCTGGTTTCCGTGGAGGAGCACCCCGACTTCAAGAGAGACGGCGTCGACCTCCATACGAGGCTGGTCCTCTCCTTCCCCCAGGCGGCCCTGGGCTGCACCGTTCAAATCCCGGTCCTTGCGGGCGAACCGGAGAGCCTTTCCGTTCCCGCGGGAACCCAGCCGGGAAAGGTGTTTACCCTCAGGGGAAAGGGAATTCCCAGGCTCCGCGGGGCCAGGGGAACCGGCGACCTTCACGTCCATGTGGTGGTGGACGTGCCGAAGAAGCTTACCGACCGCCAGAGGGCCCTGCTCGAAGAACTCGCCCGGGAGATGCAGGTGGAAGTGGAGGATTCGGGGGTCTTCGGCAAGTTCTTCCGCAACCTCTTCGATTCCTAGGAAGCCGGTCCCGGAGTATTTCCGCCCCCCGCCCTGTCAAAAGGGCTTTTCATCTGGTACACTTTTTCTGTTTAAGGGAGGCTTATGCCTCCCTTACGTCATATTCCCGGAGGAGATTTTCCATGACAAATACGACGGACGGTTTCTGGTGGTATGTCACCCTGGAAGGAGGCCCCGGGAGTGAGGAAGTGCTTGCATCCCTCGCTGAAATGTCGGGAAGCATCGGGTCGGAGGAAAGTGTGGCGGGAAACTCCGTTCATGTGAGGGCCTATTTCCGGGCTTCCCAGGATCTGGGGTTCTGGGTGGAGCGCCTTGAAGAAGCCCTCAGCCCCTGGCCGGAGATAAAAATAGCCGACATGGGAAAAATAGAAAACAAGCAGTGGCACACGGACTGGAAGGACGCTTTCCCTCCGCTTCCTGTGGGGGAGAGGCTGGTGGTGCTCGCCCCGTGGCACAAGGGCACCGAGCCGGAGGGGAGAACGCCCCTGTATATCTATCCGGGGTCGGCCTTCGGGACCGGCTACCATGAAAGTACCCAGATCGTCCTCACCCTGATGGAAAAACTCTCCATCGATGGAGCGGAGGGCGCCGACATCGGCACGGGATCGGGCATCCTCGCCATAGCGGCCGTCAAGATGGGTGCCTCGAGGGTGCGGGCCAGGGACCTGGACCCCGCCGTTTTGTCGGAAGTCCGGCACAACCTGGAGCTCAACGACATCGGCCCGGGCAGAGTGGAACTCGAGGAGGGAAACCTCCTGGACGGCATGGAGGGACCTGTGGACCTTCTCACGGCGAACATCATCATCGAGCCCCTCCTTGACATGCTTCCGTCGGTTCCCGGGATTCTTGGCGAGGGCGGGCGGGCCCTCTTCTCCGGCCTCCTGGCGAAGGAGCGGGAAAAGTTCTCCGCCGCCCTGGGGGAACAGGGGCTGCGGATCGTGGACGAACTGATGATCAACGACTGGTGGGGAGTTGTCGCTGAACGGAATGATGAACGGTCTCGAAGGTAAGAAAATCTGGATCTGTTCTCTGGGATGCCGATCCAACCAGTATGAGGGTGAAGCCCTCGCGAACGCCTTCTCCGGCGCCGGCGCGGAACTTGTGGATTCGCCGGAGGGATGCGACGGAGCGGTGCTGGTGAGCTGCACCGTTACGGCCATGGCGGACAAGAAGTGCCGCCAGGCGGTCCGCAGGGCCCGGCGTCTTTCCCGGAACGCCCTGGTCGCCGCCTGCGGATGCTGGGCCCAGAAAATCACCAGGGAAGAAGCCCTTTCCCTCGGTATTTCGATCGTGGTAGGCAACCGGCGGAAGGGGGAACTCCCGGCCCTTCTGGCAAGGGCTTTCCGGAAGGAGATCCCGTCCTTCGTGGAGGACCGGGTGGATGTCCTCCGTTCCAGGGAATGGGACGGACTGTCCCTGAGCAGGCCCCTGCTTCACACCCGGGCCTTCGTGAAGATCCAGGACGGGTGCGACCACTTCTGCTCCTACTGCGCCATCCCCTACGTGCGGGGATTTCCCGTAAGCCGGGATCCCGCCGACATCCTCTCCGAAGTAGAACGAATCGCAGGATCGGGCTGTCCCGAAGTGGTGCTCACCGGTGTCCACCTCGGGCTCTACGGAAAGTTCGGCTCCGTCTCCCTGGCGGAACTCGTCCGGCGTCTCGCCTCCGTGGAGGGGCTGCGGCGGATCCGATTCGGCTCCCTGGAGCCCTTCGGCCTCGACGACGAACTTCTCGAAACCCTCGCGGCCTCGCCCCGGTTCTGCCGGCACCTCCACCTTCCCCTCCAGAGCGGGAGCGGCGCCGTGCTGGCCCGGATGAAGCGGGGGTACACTCCCGAGGAATTCCTTGCCCTGGCGGAGAAGGCGAGACGTTTCCTGGGGGACGACCTCCACATCAGCACCGACGTGCTTGTGGGGTTTCCCGGCGAGAGCGAAGGCGATTTTGACGACACCCTTTCCCTGATGAAGGCGTGCCGCTTCGGCAAGGTGCATGTCTTTCCCTTCTCGCCCAGGGAGGGAACGGCGGCGTGGTCCTTTCCGGACAAAATACCGAGGGAGACGGTGCTCCGTCGGACCAGGGAGGCTCTCTCCGCCGCGGACGGACTCCTGGCGGAGTTTGCTTCCCGGTGGGTGGGTTCCGACGTCCCCGTCCTCGTGGAGGAAACTGCCGAAAATTCCTTCCAGGGGCTGACGCCGTCCTTCCTGAGAGTGGTCGCCAGGGGCGGGGCCGAGCGGGGGGAAGAGCTGCCGGTGAGGATAACCCGGATCTCCGGCGATGCCCTGAGAGGACGGAGGGTGCCGTGAGGACCTCCGTTTCGTTTTCGACCTCTGACGGACCCGTTCTCGGAATCGACCTCGGGACGAGGTACGCTCTCTGCGCGTTTTTTGACGAAGCTCGGGGAGCCGTTGTGATCCCGAACCGCTGGGGAAAGCGATCCACCCCTTCTGTGACGGCGTGGACGGGGAAGGGGTGGACGGCGGGCGAAACCGCGGCTGCGGCAGAAATGAAGCGTCCCTCCACCACGTGGTGGGACCTGAAGCGCAGGGTGGGCACACCGTGGAAAGGGTGGTGCGGCCGGACTTCCGTGTCCGCCGAAGAAGCCCTCGTGCCTCTGCTGACCCTTCTCCGGGAGGACGGGGAGGTTTTTCTCGGCGCCTTTGTGGAGTCCTGCGTCCTTGCCGTCCCAGCCTCC